>NZ_JBHJUK010000131.1:2428-24950 GCF_042266225.1 Kitasatospora sp. NPDC056181 | reverse complement strand
AGCACCACTGGTCCGTCGACCGCCTGACCCCGACCGCCAGTGCCACCCGGGCCGACCGCGCCACCCCGACCGAGGGCGCCACCCGGGCCCGCAGGAACCTGGGCCAACACCGCCCAGGCCGCGGCCACCGCAGCCAGCGCCGCCGCCGACTCCGCCGCGAACTCCGCCGAACAGGCCCACAAGATCGCCGACGTCGCCCGCGCCAGCGACACCGAGCGCCTCACCGCCCAGCAGGCCGCCGAGATGGCCGCCGCCGAGGAAGCCTCCCGACAGGCCGACCAGAAGGCCAAGACCGCCGCCTGGGAATCCGGCAAGGCCACCCAGCTCGCCACCGACACCGAACAGCTGATCAAGGACGCCACCGCCGCCGGCACCGACCCCAAGACCGCAGCACTCAAGGGCCGCCAGGCAGCCCTGCACCTCATGGACTCCGCCGGCCCCTGGACCAAGGCCGCCGCCCAGAGCGCCCTGGAAGGCGACGACGACACCGTCCGGGCCTTCCTGACCACCGACCTGACCACCGCCCGCAGCTACGACGACCGCACCAGCGCCCTGGCCATCGCCCAGGGGCCCGGCAAACTCGAGCTGCGCCTGGCCGCGGAGACCGCCAGCGTCGGCACGCCGGAGCAGGTCCGCGCGTTCCTGACCACCGGCCAGTACCCGGGCAAGGACGACGACGACCGCGTCCAGCTGTCCCAGATCATGGCCGCGGGCGGCCCGGGCGTGAAGGAGGCCGCCGGCAAGGCGCTCGACGGCACCATCGACGACGTCCGCGCGTTCCTGACCACCGGCCAGTACAAGGCCCGCCAGGACGACAACCGCGTCCTGGTCACCCAGGCGATAGCGACCGGCGGCCCCGAAGTCCAGGCAGCGGCCCAGGCCGTCATGTCCGGCCCCGCCGACCGCCTCGAACCGTTCCTGCAATCGGGCCTGCCCACGGCCCAGCAGCGCGACGCGCTGACCGCCACCCATGTGGCCACCATTGCCTCCTACCTGGCCACCATCGACGGCCAGGTCGCCCTCGCCCGCCAGTACGCGGCCGACGCCGCCCAGTCCTACGCCACCGCCCGCGGGGCCGCCGACGAAGCCGCCGGCTACGCCAACCAGGCCCGTACCAGCGCCAACACCGCCGCCGACTGGGCCGCCAAGGCCGCAGCCTCCGCGCAGGCCGCCCAGGCCTCGGCCCAGCAGGCCGCCCAGTACGCCAAGCAGGCCCAGGCCTCCGCCGCCTCCGCCACCGACGCCGCCAGCCGCGCCACGGCCTCGGCTGCCGCGGCCGCCGGTTATGCGGCCCAGGCCAGCAAGTTCGCGGCCGACGCCAAGACGGCCGCCGACCAGGCGAAGGCCTCGGCAGCCGCCGCTGCCAAGAGCCGGGACGAAGCGTATGCGGCCGCCCGGGAGGCCGCACAGCTGATCATGTCGAAGCAGCAGACGGAGGATGTCACCCGCCAGGCCGTCGCCTCCGGGACAGCCACAGACAACGGAGGCGAGCGCGCCTACTACGTCGAGGTCGTCGAACGGCCCGGCTTCCAGAAGAAGGTCATATCCGACAACCTCGAGCGGTGCGATCACGGAACCATGGGAGTGACGGACAGACTCGTCTACGGCGACGGCAACTGGCACAAGAACGATGCGGGAGTGCTGGTCTGCGACGTCACGACCACCGCCCAGTTCACCGGCACCGTCGACTACCTCATGCGGACCTGCCCCGAGACCGGCCTGACGATCGAACAGTGCAGGGGCAAGTACAGCGTCTGGGACACCATCGTGATCAGCAGCACGACCCTGGAGCGCAAGACGGTCACGGCCACCGTCCAGGTGACTCGTGAGCAGTTCTTCGCCAGTGGTGCTGCCCCGGTCTGCTTCCTCGAAGTCTGCTACAGCGGCGCCGGCGCCGGGTTCCTGGCCAACGTCCTGTACGGCGACGCCATCGAATGCATCAACCACCCCGGTGCCACGGAGGCCTGTGCGTTCGCTCTGGCGAACCTCCTCCCCGCCGCCACCGTCCTCAAGGGCGCGAAGGCCGTAGCGGCATTCCGCATCGCCACCGCCACGGGCATCGGCGTCGCCGAAGCGACAGCCGCACTCAACGCCGCACTCGGGGCAACGAACCAGGCCCTTGTCAAGGGCCTCACCGCCACAGCCGGACTCGTCGCCAAGGCCCGCGAGAGCATCAGGACCGGCGTCGACATGGAAGCCGCCCTCAAGGCCCTGCGGGACGACCCCAACGCCGGACACGGCCTAATCGAACTCCTGGAGGACGAAGCCCAGCTCGCGAAGGCCATCCGCGCCGCCTGCCCGGACACCCCGCTCCCGGCCAACAGCTTCCCCGCAGGCACCCGGGTCCTCATGGGCGACGGCACCACCCGCCCCATCGAGACCATCGGCGTCGGTGACCTCGTCGCCGCGGCGGACCCCGTCACCGGAGTCAGCGGACCGCGGGCGGTGACCGACACCATCTACACCCCCGACGACCGCGACTTCACCGAACTGACGATCCGACACGGCGACGGCAGCTCAAGCGCGGTCACCTCGACCGACCACCACCCGTTCTGGCTGGACTCCGCCCAGGCCTGGACCGACGCGGCAGCAGTGCGCGCGGGCGACACGCTGCGCACCGACGACGGCGCCACCGTTCAGGTCGCCTCGATCCGGCACTGGACGGGCCTCGAGCCCGCCTACAACCTCACCGTCAAGGGCCTTCACACCTACTTCGTGCTGGCCGGGACGGTGCCGCTGCTGGTCCACAACACAGGCTGCAAGAAGATCGCTCTCGGACTCAGCAAGCCGTTCGGCGAGGACTTCGGGCTGACCGAGTTCGCCATGAGGCACGAGGCGGTCGAGTGGCAGATGCTGGACGACCCGACGAAGTTCGAGAAGATGGTCCGGGAAGCTCTCGACCCGGCGAGCGACACCCAGATCTTCTTCAACCTGGCGGACATTGAGGATGCCAAGGCCTGGGCCGCCACCGTAGGCGACCTCTCCAACCCGTACGCGTCCCACCTGACGGCCTGGGAGCTCGCCATGATCAGGGAGGCACCCCCGTCCGTCAGGGCGCGCGTCCACTGGTATAACGGCGCGAAGCCTGGCAAGGACCCGTTCAAGTGAGGAGGTCGCTGACGTGAAGGCATCCAGGGTGGCCCTGCCGCTCCGGTTCGACCGCAGGTTCCAGCTCTGGTCGTACCGGCACTCACACAGCTATCTGGTCCTGCGGGGCTGGTCGGACGACTACCAGGAGTACACGGACCTGGAGTTCGGCGGGGTGCTCGGGATGAAGACGGTCTCCAGCTATCCGGTGCTCTCTCTCACGGAGGCCGGCCCGGACGAGGAGATCGACGGATACCCGGAGATCCCGGAGCGGCATGCCGACAAGGTCATGAAGTTCCGGATCTCGGACGGCACGCACGACGGGTTCGTCGTCTGCCGGACCTTCGTGCTACGGCACGGCATGGTGGCGGAGGAGTGACCGCCACATGAGCCCAGGCCCGGGCCCGGATCTTCCTGGCCCGGGCCTCAGCGCTTCCCGACGCTCCGTCCCGGCAGGAGGCCGTGGCCGACCTGTCGGTGGGTCAGCGCCGTGCCGTACGAGACCCCGTGGACGACCGGACACGAGGCCCGCGCTCCGGGGGACGAGCCGGGAGATGGAGGATGCAGGGGCGGCGTTGTCCGGCTCGGCGCGGTCGTTCGTATCCACCCTCTATGATCCCGCTCGGGGGGAAGGTCGCTGGGCTGGTACGACACCGCTGTGTCCGCTCTCCCTTCGGCGAGCGTGCCCGCGCCGCCGATTCGACGACCGGGAGACGGCTACTCGGTGATACTCACTCAACGCCTGGGCCGCGGGCTGCTCGCCGGCGCCTCCGCGCTCGCGCTGGCACTGCTGCCAACCGGCCTCCCACCCACCACGGCGGCTGCCGTACCGGCCGCCGCACCAGCGGGTGACGGGTCCGGGCCGACGCCGGCGGACCTCAGCACCACGCGCGCCTTCTCGGACACCTTCCGGCTGGACCCGGCCCTGGACACCGACCCGCTGTACGGGCTGAACGTCGGGCTCGACGCCCGGCAGTCGCCCCCGGCCGGGCAGCACGGGATTTCCTACTCCCGGGTCTCCGGCCGCTGGGACACCTCGGTCGCGCCCGACCAGTGGTTCGTTCAGACCAGTCATCCGAACCACCCCAACAAGCTGCTGTTCGCCAAGGGCGTCTCCGCGGTGATGCTCGGGGCGCCGGCAGTCGCGGACGGCACCGGCCACTACACCGTCTCGACGGTGATCGACCCGGTCGTCGGTGACACCGCCGCCGGCGACTGGGGCTCGATCGTGCTGAGCCGCAGCCACCGCAGCAACGGGTACGTCACCGGCAGCGACGTCGACCTCGGCCTGACCGTCACCTCGGGCGGCAGGCTCGCGCTCTTCCACGGTGGCAGCGGCGAAACCCCCTTCTGGACCGGCACGGTGGCGCCCACGGCGCAGTACGCCGTCTCGCTCACCGTCTCCACCGGCGCCGACCACGCCGTCACCCTGACGGTGAACGGCACCCCGTTCACCGTCTCCGCTCCGGCCGCGGTGACCCGCTGGCCGGGCAGCGAGTTCCTCTACCTCGGCGCCTACCTCTCCGGCCCGGACCGCGTCACCACCTTCGGCGACGGCGACGGCCACGGCCTGAACGTCAGCAACGTGGACACCGGTGCCACCCGCAGCGCCAAGCCGCTCGTCGACACCTTCGACGGCGCGCCCAACGCCACGGCCGACTTCGGCCTCAACCAGGACCTCAGCGCCCGCCAGCCGAGCCTGGTCTCCGCCAACTACACCGCCGTATCGGGCGTCAAGGGCCTGGCCCTCGACCCGCCGGCGGGCTCGGTGCAGGTCAACAGCCCGGCCAACCCGAACGTGCTCTCGTTCCCCAAGGGCACCTCGGCCGTCCGCCTGAACAAGCCGGCCACCTCGGACGTCCCGACCGGCGCCTACACGGTGCACGCCGTTCTGACCCCGCTGGTCGGCAGCACCTCGGGCCAGGACTGGGCCTCCCTCGCCGTCGGCAACGCCTCGGGCGGCACGGGCGCCGTGGATGCCGAGGACATCGCGCTCGGCCTGCGCGTCCAGGCCGACGGCGGGTTGGCGCTCTTCCAGGGCGGCGCGCCGACCGCCCTGGCCGCTGTCCCGCCGGCCGGCTCCTACGAGGTGTCGCTCGCGCTGGCGACCGGCGACAGGCGGCAGGCGACCGTGAAGGTCAACGGCGCGACGGTGTTCTCCGGTCGCACCGCCGCCGAGCTGCCCCGCGACGGCTACGTCTCGCTCGGTGCCCACCACTCGGCGGCCGGCCAGGTCACCACGGTGGACGACCTGCGGGTCTCCATGCTGGGCGGGCTCGGCTACTACGGGTTCTTCGACATCCGGGACCCGGACGGGTCGAACAACGGTGCCAACCACGCGCCTGAGGTGGCGCGGTGGACCAACGTCAACACCTACCTGCGCGGCCAGGACCGCCGCCTGGAGTTCCTTGACCAGTGCCTGCCGGCCTCCTGTGTGATCGACCTCAACCAGGAGACGGTGGTCCCGCGCTCGTCGAGTGACTGGGGGGTCAACCCGAACCCGAACGCCGCGCAGAACCTGCTCGACCTGGTGCAGCGCATCGGACCGAACATCGACAAGATCGCCGCCGTCGACCTGACGGACGAGGCCTACTCGCACGGCCTGAGCCCCGTGCAGGTCCAGACGCAGGCCGAGCAGATCAGGGCCGCGTTCCCGGACAAGATGCTGATCATGAGCCTCGACCACTGGAACGCCGAGCAGACCGCGCCGGTCCCGTCCACCGTCGACATCGTCGGCTTCGACTACTACTGCGTGGGCCGCGGTGAGATCCAGTGGCGGCTGGCGAACCTGAAGACCTTCCTCTCCTCGCCGGACCAGCACCTGATGCTCTTCCCGGAGTCCACCAACGAGCAGGACGTCGCCGACGGCTGCTTCTCCGGCAAGACCGATGCGGACATCGCGGCGTACAACGCGGAGTACCGCGCGATCGCCACGCAGGACCCCCGAGTCGTCTACCTGCAGAACTTCCGCTGGCTCGGCCCGGACCAGCCCGACAAGGTGCCGCTGACCGTCGCGGCCCAGAAGAGCATCGGCGAGGCCGTGGTCAACGCCACGCCCACGCCGGCGCCCGCCTCGGCGGGCGTGTACCGGTCCTCGGACGGCAGCTTCGGCCAGGCCGCCCACAACGGCTGGTACACCGGGCAGACCGTGTTCGGCGGTGGCGGCAACGCCGTCCCGCTGACGGGCCACTGGAGCGGGCCGGGCACCGACACCATCGGCGTCTACCACCCCGACACCGCGACCTTCCAGCTGTCGAACGACAACGCCACCGTGGCCGCCACCTTCCCGTTCGGGGTCCCCGGTGACATCCCGCTGGTCGGCGACTGGAGCGGGCAGGGGCGGACCACGGTCGGTGTCTACCGGCCCGGTGACCAGACCTTCTACCTCTCCGACGACAACTCCAGCGTCAAGTACCGGATCAAGCTGGGCAACGCGGGCTGGAAGCCGCTGGTCGGCGACTGGGACGGCAACGGCACCACCACCGTCGCCGTCTACGACCCGCAGACCCTGATCTTCTACCTGAACGACTCCAACCGGACGGAGAACCCGCGCCCGGGCGTCAGGTTCGGCAACCCCGGCGACATCCCGATCAAGGGCGACTGGGACGGCACCGGCAAGGAGACCATCGGCGTCTACCGGCCCGGTGACCAGACCTTCTACGGGGCCGCCGAGAACTCCAACCTGGTGATCTACAGCAAGAAGTTCGGCAACCCGGGCGACGTCCCGTTGGTGGGGAACTGGGGCTGACACCCCGCTCGGAGGAAAGCCGGGCTGACGCACCGTCCGACAGGGCGCCCTCCCGACCGCTCCGTGCGACCGGGAGGGCGCACGTCCGCTCACCGGGCCACCCGCAGTGCTTGGGGTGGACGGTCGGTGCCGTGGTGCGCCCTTGAGTGGCGGGCGGCGGGGAGGGTTCTTCGGCTGCGGCCGTTCTGGCAAGAGATCCTGGGCTATCCCCGGTGGCGAGAGCGCCACCTCGCTCCTACCGATCGGCGTAGGCAGTGACGGCGGGCCAACCGCTGCCGGTCGTTGACCTGCCGGCCTACCTCTCGGTGTGGACCGCCCGCGACGGAGTGTTGTGGTCCCGGCGCCGGGCGACCATGCGCCGGGCCAGCGGGTACGCCGGCAGCGCGACTGCGCCACCCAGCGCGCCGAACAGGAGCGGGGCATTCCACCAGGGCACCAGATCGACGGAGCGGCCGTCCGGCCAGCGGCAGACGTGCGAGGGCGGGAAGAGCGACTCCTCGATCCGGATGTCCTTGTGTTCGGGTCCCCGGTACTCCACCGGGTCCCACCCGTAGAGCTCGGTGACACAGGCCCGGGTCGGCCGTGTCTCGAAGCCGGACATCATGCCGAGCAGCCAGACCACACCCGCCGCCAGCAGGCAGAGCACTACGCCCGCCGTCCTCGCCATGCCCGTCCCCCGTCGATCGTCCGTTGGTGCCGGACCCAGAGACGATCATGAAGCCGGGTTCGGTTCCCGCTTCCTGCAGGCCCGCCCGCCGCGGGTGCGCGCAGTCGTGTCGGCGGGCGTCGGCCAGCTCGGCTCGTTCCCGTGGGTACCCTGTCGTCCTCGGCCGTCGCGGCGCGTTTTCACAGGTCGGGGCGTACGTTCGGAGAACCGGAGAATGCGACGATCCCTTCTGTCCGTCCCTGTGCCCTGTGCCCTGGGTGCGGGTGGTGGGCGGTGCGGGTGTGGGTGACTGTCCGGCCGTGCCCTGCGGGGGCGCGGGGTGCGCCCCCGCAGGGCACAGACCCGGCCGGGACGGGCCACGTACGTCCGTGGCTCTGGCCTGTTGACCCGCCCGGCTCCGGTCCCCTTCTCGTTGCGGAAGGCGGCCGGGCTGCGCCCGCGGGGATGCCGCCCCGTCCGGCCCGAGGCGGGCAGGGCGGTTCAGCGGGGATGGACCTCCAGGAAGGCCCGGACGGCGGATTCAAGGGCGCCTTCGATCCAGGCGGGTTTGAGGCTGGTGTGTTCGCCGGCGAAGTGGACCCGGCCCTCGATCGTCCGGGAGGCGGGGTGCAGCTCGTGGAGCTGGCCGGGGGTGAACATCACGGCCTCGCCCAGTGCGTAGCGGGCGCGGGCCCAGGACTGGGTGGCGCCCACCCCGGTGAATTCGGCGCGAACCTGGGGTCCGAAGAGGCGTTCCATGTCGTTCAGGGCGAAGGCGTAGCGTTCGCCAGGGGTGAGGGAGTCCCAGCGGGCGGCGTCGTCGGACCAGGTGTAGGCGGCGAGGACGACGCCGCCGGGCGAGCCTTCGGGGCTGTGGGAGGGGAAGTAGGTGAAGCGGCTGGGGCTGTCGGAGACGCAGCCGCCGCCGGTGAAGCCGTTCGGTCCGTTCTCCCAGAAGCGGGTCTTGAACTCCAGGAGGACCTTGGTCGCGGAGTCGTAGTGGAGTTCGTTGACGGCGCGCCGCTTCTGGTAGGACATCAGCGGCTGGACGTCGCAGAAGCGTAGGGCGCTGAAGGGGATGGTGACGATCGCGTAGTCGCCCTCGAAGACCTCGGTGGGGGCGGTGGGCGCGCCGTCGCAAGACTCCTCGTCGCCGCTCTCGGCGGTCGTCTCGATGCGCACCCCGGTGCCGGTCTGCGTGAGGCGGGTCATCCGGCGGCCCAGGCGCAGGTCGCCCTTGAGGGGGGCGGCCATGGCCTTGGTGAGGGTGTCGGTGCCGCCTTCCAGCTCCCAGTACCGATTGGTGGGGCTGATCACCGAATGGTCGATCAGGGTGGGCACCAGGGAGTAGTGCAGCCGGGAGGTCATGTTCTCCAGGGTTCCGGCTGCCTGGAGGGTGGGGAGGTCCCAGCCGGCTTCCTCGGTGAGGTAGCGGTGGGTGGAGTAGCCGTCGTACTTCCGGAAGATGTCGGCCCAGGCGTCGAGTTGACCGGTGATCGGGCCGTCGGGGACGGTGACCTTCTCGAAGGCCCTGGTGACGGCGGTCGCCGTGGTGCTGTCCAGGGCGGTGCCGAAGGTGCTGTTGACGGCCCGTGGAGACCGGCCGTAGTCGGAGCGGGTGCTCTGGGTGCCGTTGACGGAGATCCTGGTGCGGAAGTTGGCCGTCGGCGCCAGGAACGGGGCGTGCCCGGGCCTGATGTCGCCGTTGCTCCAGATCTCGCCCGTGAAGGAGCGGTAGGAGACCGGCGGGACGTCACCGGAGGCGGTCGCACCCGGGGTGACGTCGGCGTTGTAGAAGAGCCGCCGCTTCAGGCCGAGCTTGTCCGCCAACGCCAGGACCAGCGGATGGAAGTCCGGTAGGCGCATCGCGCCGGCCTCGGCGTGCAGCGCCTTGTCCGCGAAGATCCCGCGGAACGTCTTGATGCGTCCGCCGACCCGGCTCCCGTTCGCCTCGATCACCACCACCTCGTGGCCGGCCTGCTTCAGCAGTTGGGCGGCGGCCATACCCGCGACCCCGGCTCCGACGATCAGCACCTTCTTGCGCGGCGCCCGGGCCGGCAGCCTCCCGTCGATAAGAATCTTCAGGTACTCCAGCTTCAGATCGCGCTGCTCGTCGTCGCCGACCAGGAGCATCTTGCGCGCCAGGTCACGGGCCTGGCCCTCGTCTGCGCCGCCATTGCCCGCCCCGGAGTCCTCGGATGCTCCGGCCGACGACCTGCCGACCAGGCCGGCGGCTCCCGTCAGCGTGGTGGCGGCGGCCGCAGAACCGAGCACTGCGCGCCGCGAGAGGCCGGGGCGGCGCCCCGGGCCGGGGCCGGGGGCGGGCTGACTGGTGGGCAGATCCACGGGAACTCCAGGACATCGGGACGGGCAGCCGGACAACACCTGAGGAAACTCCCAGGCCCGGCGCGGGTCACGACACCCTGACCAAGATCACCCGAACGTGGCCGGGCGCACCGACGGCGACTGCGTCGGCGCCGGCCCAAGTGGCTGCCGCGGTTCGGCGTCGGCGGGCCGCCCTGGTCGACGCGGCCCGGGGTGTCCCGGAGGCCCGGGCGGAGACGGTCGCGGGGGCCGATGTCGACGAGCTGGTCGCGGGGTCTTCGTAGACGGGGGCGCCGGGGGCCAGCAGCGTGGCCAGGGCGTGGCGCCGGCGGGCGTCGGTCTGCTTGTCGGTGGAGTGGCGCAGGTGGATCCGGTCGGCCATGAGCGCCTGGGCCTCCTTCAGTCGGGACACCGCGGCGGTGCCTTGAGGGCCGGGCCGTGCGGGCCAGAACAGCCCCCGGTACCGGGGCCCGGACGCGGTTCCTGCTCAAGGGCGCCAAGGGCTCCACCAAGAAGCGAGCCCAGGACCTCGGCGTCTCCCAGCGCACCGTGCAGCGCCGGCTCAAGGGCCAGGGCACCCCCAAGCCCGCCGCCGCGAAGGCCATCGAGGCCAAGATTCGTGGCCGCCTGGCAGCCGCGGGTGAGCCGTACTTCCCGTGGACGCGACCGCTGGTCCTCGGGCACGCTGCCGAGACTAGTGATTCGCCGACCTCGAAGGGGTCTTCGGTCCGGACCACCCCAGCACCACCGCCCTCCGGGGCCGGCGCGCGATCACACTCGATCTCGACTTCGGGTCCCCGCTCTGAGCGAGGCGACCCTAGGGGCGCAGGTCAACGCCTCAGCAGGACAGTGGGCTTGTCGGCGGCCATCAGTACGTACGGGTTGTCGGGGGCGGTGTGCACGTCGTTGACCCAGCCGTTGTAGAAGGCCGTACCCGCCTCCGCGCTCCGGCCCGAGCGGACCTCGAACGACGCGAACGCCCAGACGTGCGAGCAGACCATGACGAACTCCTGCGCGGTGACGTCTCGAAGAGCGGCAACGGCGGCCGTGGACCATCGCCGATCAAGGCCGACGAGGTTCTCGCCGATGAAGGCCCGCAGATCGCCGTGGGACATCCGGTGCTGCTTGAAGACCCGGTAGGAGAACTGCCCCTTCACGGACTGAGAGTTGAACGGGGAGGGCACCCACATCCAGCTCCAGCCGGGTCCGGAGGGCCCCGTGAGGGATTCCGGGTAGTCGTGGTCGGAAACGGTGTAGTTCGTCGTGTTGTCCGGGGCGTTCAGCCTGAGCACGAGTCTCACCTGCCTTCGCTGTCGGTGAGCCACGCAACGGAGACACGCCACTCTTGTGCGCAACTCGTCATCGGGTGACAGGCTATCTGGAATGAGTCGCCTCGGTACCAGATTCGGGGCGGCTCTGCATGACATCCGCGGCGACGGCGGAGAGATCGGCGGACGTTGTCTGTGCGGGATCTAACCGCCGCCCCGTTCGGCGGGATGTCCACGGTGAAGGCAATGTTGCACTCCGGCATCGACGAGCGTGTCCCTCACCCGCTTGATCACGTTGTGTTCGGCCCGGTTGCCCGGCCGCCGCTCGCTGTTCGCCGACCTGGTGCTGCGCGACGCCGGGCACCGACCTGCCGCTGCTGCTGGTGGAGGTCGACCGGGAGAACGAGAGCACCGGCACTCTGGTCGACAAGCTCACCGCCTACCACACCTGGTGCGGGCTGCCCGCCAAGGGCGCGCGGCATCCTCACCGAACCCGAACCCGGCCTGTTCACCCTGACCAAGCAGACACCGAGCGCCCCGGAGGCCAACTCAAGCTGAAATCGGGCAAAGACCAACAGACCTCTCACACCTCGGCGGCTACGGCGAAGCCGTCCGATGCGTCGGCCGGTCGGCCGCGCTCCCAGACGCTGTCGAATTCCGTCCGGAAGTGTTGGAACCACTCGCCGTCGCGGTACGGGAGAACGGTGAAGACGGCGTCCCCGCTGGCCGAGCCGTGTGAGTAGATGTCGACGTGGATGCGGCCATCGGGCCGTTGCGGGTCGAGCAGGACGAGTCCGAAGGCCGGGACGAAGTCGAGGAAGCGCACCTCTACCCTGGCCTCCGCGCCCGGCGTCTCGGCGAGTTCGCGGAGCAGGTCGACGGAGGAGAGCAGCCGGTTGCGGTACATCCCGGCCCGGTCGGGGATGGTGCTGCGACGCGCCGCCTCCTCGGGGGCCGAACCGGCCGGGTCGATCAGCGCCACCTTGACCACGGCGCCGGCGACGGCCCTGCGTTGGAGTTCGTCGACCAGGTCGCGCAGCGTGCGTGAAAGCGTCACCCCGACGATCCGGATGTCCTGTGCAGCACGCACATGCTCCAGGAGGTCTGCTTTGCCCTTGCCGAGGAAGTCCTCGACGGAGAGATCGCCCTTGCTGCGGGCGCGTACCTCGGCGGTCAGTTCCGCCACCTGCCTGCGGCTGCCGAGCATGCCGCCTGCCAGCAGGGCGAGCGTTGCCAGCGTGGCGGCGGCCAGTACTTCGCCTCCGACCGTGCCGAGGACCCCGAGGACGGCCAGCACCAGGGACAGCAGTGCCGTCGTGTAGATCTCCAGGTTCGCCCCTGCCAGTAGATCCGCACGCAGTCGCCGAAGAAAACGCATGAGGACCATCGTTGATCCCCCCTGATGGCGTGTCAATGGTGATCCTCACTGGCTCGGCGCCATCCCGTCGCGGCGAACGCGGGCCTGCCCCGGTCACGGCCTGAGGTCGGCTCGGCGGGGTGCTTCGCCGGTGCCTCCGGAGCGGACGCGCTGCTGCGTGGGCTGCCCGCGTCGGCGGCCGGCGGCGACCACCCCGCCTGCCCACTGGCTGTTCAGCGCGCTGCCCGCCCCCGGGCAATGGTGTGGGGGCGGGCAGCCCGGTCAGCCTACGGGCTGCTTCGCCGGGTGCTTCTGGCACCGGCTGCTGGTGACGGAGCCTCGCTCCGGCCGCTCCCGTCCGGCCGTGCCCCGGGCCGGTGCTGCTCGGTCGGGGCCGGCCTTCCGCTGGTGGGGCCAGGCCGGCACGTACCCGCTGACGGCGGTCAGTGTGTCCGGCATCTGCAGGAGTGTCAGCTGCGCGTCGGGCAGCACGGGGTGGCGCAGGCCCGCGTGGGGTGGTGGTGTCGGTGGATCAGCCATTCGTCGAGGGGGTCCTGCCGCCCGGGGACGCCGTAGCAGGCGTGCGCCCGCCAAACGGAGCGGCCACCAGGATCAGCACGCCGCTGAACAACCCCAAGCGCGGGGCCAGTTGAATGCCAAGGAGAGCACGCCCGAGACGCCCCGGCGCCCCCAGCCCCGGTCACAGCCAGACGTGGTCCCCGAAGAACCCGCAGGTGTACTGGATGGCCGGTGCGGTGTTCGCAGTGCTGCCGTCCAGGATCGCCAGGCACTTCTTGCTGTTCCAGTTGACCAGGGAGTCACCACTGATGACCCGGCCGTCCTCCATGAACTCCACCCCGGAGGTGGTCCAGTACTGGTCGGGGTACAGGCCGCACGGGAACTGGGTGATCGGTGCGAAGTCGTCCTTCCGGGCCGCGTCCACCGACAGGCACATGTGGCTGTTCTTGTTCTCGATGCTGTACCACGGCACACCCTCGGCCGTTCCCCGGTAGGTGAGGCTCCAGAAGTGATCCGACCAGCCTCCGCAAGTGAACTGGTTGAGCTGCACGGCGGGTTCCCGACTGCCGCCGGGCACCGCGAGGCAGAGGCCCGAGCGGGCGTTCACCAGGTGGCCGTAGGAACCGACCGGCTGCTCCTTGCTCGGGACGTCGAACGCACTGGCCGGGGTGGAGCTGAGGGTCAGTAAAAGGCCGATGACGGTGCCGGCGACTGCGAAGGAACGCACTCGGCTCATGGCATCTCCAATGACTCTGGTGAATCCACTGACTGGTTGCGGCGCCGTGCCATGGGAGTGGGCGAAGCAGCCCGGGAGGCGGACCCGGTACAGATGGTCCCGGGCCGAACAAGCCCGCGCATAGACCAGTACCGGCCGACGTCAACCGGCTGACATCGACCGGCCGACATCGACGGGCCGCGCCGGGTGAGCACACCGACGGCGCCGCCAGCCACACGAACCCCACCACACCCACACCGGAGCGCCCACCGGCCACTCACCAACCGGTGCCCGTCGACCAGTAGAACCAGCCGGGCTCCCGGCAACCCCACCAGAACTCAAGCCCTACGGCGTCACCTGCACCGCACCCAGGTGGAACGGCGAACACTTCGTCGCCTCAGATGTCCCCGCCCGAGGTCGAGCCTTCTGGAACTGCCCGCTGTCATGGAGACGCTGGTCGACGCTGGCCATGCCTGTTGGGAGCGGGCCGGTGCGATGCCGTTCGCAGGCCGCTCTTGACTCCGCAGTCCGGGCTTACTCAACGCGGCCTGAGCGCCAAGTTCTTGATGTGAAGAAGGTCCGGCAAGGACCTCGCCCAAGAGGGCCTGGTCGTCCGCACCACCTGGCATGAGCCCGACCGCCCGAACTGGGCCCGGCGGTGACCATCGGCACGCGAAGTGGCAGGACCACTGCGTCTTCCGGAGGGGGGTTAGCCCCCGGAAGAGTTCGGTGGCTGCCCTCAGCGCGGGCAGCGGGATCACGGGAAAGGATCTTCTTACGTTGTCATACGCAAGTTGAGGGGCAAGAACGCATGGCTAAGTACCCCAAGCGCATCATTCGGCGAGGACTGCTGGTGACGGCGGTGGCCGTGGCGGGGGCGGTCCTCGCCCCGATGGCAGTCCAGACGGCCGCCGCCGACACGGTCCGCACGGCCGGCGGGATGCAGGATCCGGTACGGGCGTTGGAGCGGGCGGCCCACCCGCTGCGTACGACCGAGCCCGGCGGGAACACGGCCGACCTGCGAGCCCTGTCCGTGATGATCGGCGATGCGAAGGTGGTCGGCCTCGGCGAGGCCACCCACGGCTCGCATGAGTTCTTCACCATGAAGGAGCGGGTCTTCCGCCACCTTGTCGAGGAGAAGGGCTTCACCACCTTCGCCCTGGAGCTGAGCTGGTCCGCGGGACTCCAGATCGACGACTACGTCCAGACCGGCGCGGGCGGTGACGCCCGCAGTGTCGCCAAGCAGACCCTCGTCGACTCGCCCTGGGACCGCGAGGAGTTCGTGAGCGTCATCGAGTGGATGCGCGACTACAACCGCCACCACCCCGACCGCCCCGTGCACTTCATGGGCGACGACATCGGCGCCCCCTCGTTGAACGACGCGTTCTTCGGACGGGTGACCGGCTACGTGCAGAAGAACCACCCCGAGATACTGCCGCAGCTCAACGACCTCTACACCGGCCTGCGGCCCATCGACAACGTCTTCGCCTATCTGGGCAAGCCGCTCGCGGAACGGCAGCAGCTCGCAGCCAAGGCGCAGCAGGCCCTGGAGCTGGTCAGCAGCACGAAGGGCTCCGGCGGCGACGCGTTCGACTGGGTCGAGCAGAACGCCCGTTCAATCGCCCAGACCGCCAGGTTCCTCACCATCGACCCGAACGACCCCACGTCGCTGCCCGACTTCGAGCTGTTCCGGGACGAGGTGATGGCCCAGAACGTAGCCTGGTGGCGGAAGCACACCGGCGACAAGATCCTGGTGTCGGCGCAGAACAACCACGTCGGCTACGTCTCCGACAACCCTGAGCTGTACTCCAAGACGCAGGGGTCGTTCCTGCGCGACACCATGGGCAAGGACTACCTGCCCATCGGCTTCACCTTCAACCAGGGCTCCTTCCTGTCGAAGGACGCCGCACTCGGCGGGGACTGGAAGAAGTTCACCGTGGGCGCCGCCGGGCCCGGCAGGAACGAGCGCACCCTCGACCAGGTCGGTTACCGAGACTTCTACCTCGATGTCCGCAAGGCGCCGGCCGCCGCGCGCGCCTGGTTGAACGTCGCCCGACCCACGCTCAACATCGGCACGCAGTTCCCCGAGGAGCCCTGCGCCACCGCGATCGCCCAGTCCTTCGACGTCCTCATCCATCTCCACGAGGTCCGGGAGGCCGACAAACTGAAGCCGTGACGACGCTGCCGCGCGACCACGTCCTCGCCGTGCTGCGCCTGGTCCACGCGAAGTCGTAGCAGGGGCGGCCGTCTCGATGCACGAAGCTGCGGCCGCCGAGGGGGAGCGGGGCTGCCGGCCGTTCTTGCGGGCGGCGGACCTGGCCCAGTAGCCCATGGATGTGGTCCCGCTCGCGACGACGGGGCTCCGTGCGCGTGAAGCGGTCCCCGATTCTCAGGAGCAGATTCCCAAGCCCCTGATCCCGCAGGTTCGTTGGTGCATCCTCGATCACATCGGCGTACTGCCCGAGCGCCCACAACAGATGCGGGCGCGGTCACCCGATGGTGGGACGGTCCGGCAAAGACCGTCCCACCACCCTCCTCCACACCACTGCACTCCCCACACTCGGGCCCATCCATCAGCTGCGCGAGCCACGCCGCGCCGGCCGCACGCACCCCCCCGCGCACGTTCACCGATCAGGCCGCGGGGGCCTGCCGACTGCCAGGCATGCGGCGGAGCCCGCAGCCGAACGGAGGGGGCGTCAGCGCATGCCGCCGGAAGCGAGGATGACATCCCCGGTGATCCAGCGGGCATCGTCGGAAGCCAGGAAGGCCACCAGCGGGCCGTAGTCGGCCGGGGTGCCCGTACGGCCCAGCGGGGTGCCGGCGATCGCCTGTGCCTCCTGAGCGGAGCCGGGGAATCCCATGGCCCTGGTGCCCTCGGTGTCCGACGGTCCGGGCATGATCGCGTTGACCCGGATGCCGCGCGGGCCCAGTTCCTTGGCCGCAACGATGGTGAACGCGTTGACTGCGCTCTTGGACGCGACGTAGAGCGAGGCGTACGTCGGGTGGGTGAGCGTTCCGGCCGTCGAGACGTTGATGATCGACGCGGCGCCGATGTCGTCCTGCGCGGCCAGGGCCTGCGTGGTGAGGATCGTGCCCAGCAGGTTCGTGGTCATCTCGCGCTGGAACTCCTCCTCGGTGATGCCCGACAGCGGCGCGAAGGCGGCGACGGCCGCGTTGTTCACGAGCACGTCGACCGGTCCGTACTCCTCGCGCGCGCGATCGAACAGATGGCGCACGTCGTGGCGGCGGGCCACGTCCGCCCGGACCGCGACCGCCCGGCCACCGTTGGCGGTGATACCCGCGACGACCCGCTCGGCGCCCTTCGCGTCCTCCCGGTAGTTCACCACGACGGCTGCGCCGGTCCCGGCCAGCGCCTCGGCGATCCCCGCACCGAGGCCCTTTGACGCGCCCGTGACGATCGCCGTACGTGCGTTGCTGCTCCTGCTCACAGTGACTCCTCGAACGTTGGTGCTTACGGAAGTCACCGTAGGAAAGCCCATTACTCCTTGGAAGTACCTACTTTTTTGTAAGCTCATACCGTGATCGAAACTCAGCAGGTCGCGACGGCCGCCCGGCTCCTGGCCCACGACACCTTCGACAACAAGTGCGCGCTCAGGCCGATCATGGACCAGGCGACAAGCCGCTGGGCGACACTGATCATCTCGGCCCTCATAGCCGGCCCGCACCGCTTCGCGCAGCTGCACCAACGAGTTGGTGGCATCAGCCAGAAGATGCTGTCGCAGAACCTCAAGGCACTGGCCCGGGCCGGGCTCGTCGACCGTCATGTCGCGCCCACCAACCCGCCCCAGGTCACCTACAGCCTGACGGAACTCGGTGTCAGCCTGGCCGGGCCGCTGACCGACCTCATCCAGTGGTTCGGCCGGCACGGAGACGAGCTCCTCGCCGCCCAGGAGCACTACGACAGCCGGCAGGCGTCACCGCGCGCGTAACGGGCCGCTCCCGTGGGTCGGTTCGGCGGAGTCTTGCGGCAGCACCAGCCGCCCATGCCAGAGCGCAGAATTCACGCCCCACCAGCTCCACGGCGCGGGCGAGGATGGCGTCCCGCTCTGTGGTGCAGGTGATCACGGCCAGGTCCGTAGCACTCCCTAGAGCGCGAGCATCGCCGCGGCGACCTCGTCGGCGGCCGTGTCGGGGATCGCGGTCGCGGCCTGTTCGAGCACCAGCAGCCGGGCACCGGGGATCTCGCGCGCGAGCGCCTCGCCGTTGCCGACCGGGAAGAACCGGTTGTGACGACCGTGCACCACGAGCGCGGGCATCGTGACCTCGGGCAGGCGCTCACGCCACCGCGGCTTGCAGTCGAGCCTGGAGAACATCATGCCCAGCTGGTTGGCCGTCTGGACCGCGGGCTCCGTGCCCGGCGTGCGGTCGAAGACGCGCTCGGCGGTCGTGCGTGCGGCGGCGGGATCGTCGCCGAGGATCTCCGCTCTGGCGGCGGCGAACTCCGCCACGGCGGCGCGGTCCGACCAGTCGGGCGTCGGGAGCGCGAACCGTCGCTTCATGGACGCCTCGTCGTGGTCGGGCAGATCGTCGTCAACCGGGCCCGGGGCGACGGGCCGCGTCCCGGCGAGGGTGAGCGCCGAGAACGCGTCCGGATGGTCGAGCGCCGCGACCTGGGCGACCATCCCGCCGACGCCGATGCCCGCCAGGTGCGCCGGCCGGTCGGCGAGTCCGCGGGCGAGCGCGGCCGCGTCGGCGGCGAGGTCCCGGAGCGTGTACGCGGGCGCCTCGGGGTCGACGGTCGTCGACGCGCCGGAGTCGCGCAGGTCGTAGCGCACGACGTGACGTCCGCCGCGCGCGAGCGACTCACAGAGCACGTCGGGCCACGACAGCATGGTCGTGCCGCCCGCGAGCAGCACGAGGGGCGCCGCCGCATCGCCGAAGTGCTCGACCCCGAGCGTGACGCCCTCGGGCGTGCGGAACGAACGGACCGTCGAGTGCATCGTCAACCTCCAGGGCAGGTGCGTGACCGTCGCCACGCTACCCCGCGTCGGTGACACCGCCCCGCGTCCCGCGCTGCACCCTCAACCGCGAAGAGCCGGAAAGGATGCAGGAGGGCCGATGCCGGTCCTACCCTCCCGATCAGGAGACTCGCGGGACCGGACCGGCATCCTGAGTACGGCATCGCAGGGGTCAAGCAACAGGCGGACGTCGGACGGGGAAGAGTGAGCGGCGTCCCGGGCCCTCCCACCCGGGCCCGGGGAATTCGGGTGGCGGTGGCGCCGGACGACTTGCCACCATGCCCGCATGGAGCGCAGAACACCGCAGGAGAAGAAGCGGCTGAGCTATCTCAAGGACCGGCGCAACGCCTATGGCGAGAACGACAAGAGCTCGCGCAAGAACGTGCCGCGTTCGCGCCGGGCCCGCCACCACCAGCTGCGCCGGGGTGAGCAGCTGGCGCTGCGGAAGCTCACCGTGTCCGGCGGGGCCGTTGACGAGTCGGAGGTGCGGTTCGGCCGTCCGGGCACCGGTTCCTGGCGCAAGTGGGCGGACTCCAGCCTCGCGGACGTCGTGATCCACCACCTGGAACGCCGGGTGGAACGTGGCGGGACGGACCCGGCGCCGGCCGCCGAGCGGATCGGGCGCATCCGGCGGCACGCACGCCGTCCCGGAGGCGCGTCGGTCAGGTGATCACCCCCGAGCAGCCCGGCCGGCCCCGGCCCCGACCCCGGCCCCGGTCCCGCGCGCCGGTCCGGGTTCCGGCCCCGGTCCCACTCGCGGGCCCCGGCCCGAGGTCCGGGACCGGGTCCCGGTCCCGGACGAGGTGCCGTGCCGCTCAGAGCCGGAGGACGACGAGCGCGGTGTCGTCGCGGCCGTTGCCGCCGGTTGCTCCCAGGTCGGCGAGGACGGCGTCGGCGATCTGCTCGGGGGTGAGGCGGCGGTGGCGGACGAGGCTGTCGGTGAGGCGGCGCAGTCCGGTGTCGATGTCCTCGCCGCGGCGTTCGATCAGGCCGTCCGTGTAGAGCGTGAGGATGCTGCCCGGGGTGTAGGCGGCGACGGCCTCGGGACGGGCCGGCGGTTCGGAGAGGGTGCCGAGGGGCGGGTCGGTGGCGGCGTCGAGGGCGTGGGCGGTGCCGTCGGGGTGAACGAGGATCGGCGGCGGATGGCCGGCGCTGCTGTAGCTGACGGTGAGGCGGGTGCGGTCGACGAGGGTCTGGGCGGCGGTGGTCGTCATGGCGCCGTCGATGGTGGCGGCGTACTGGTCCAGGGTCTCCAGTGCGCGGGCGGGACTCCGGGTGGCGCGGACGGCGGCACTGAGGGCGGCATGGAGCTGGCCCATGACGCCGGCGGCCTCCAGCCCGTGGCCGACGACGTCACCGACGGCGACGGCGGTCAGGTCCGGGGTCAGGTCGTGCAGGTCGTACCAGTCGCCGCAGACGTTCAGGCTGCCGGTGGCGGGGCGGTAGCGGACGGCCGCGGTGGTGCGGAGGGCTTCGGGGATGGTGGGGAGCATGGCCTGCTGGAGGGTGAGCGCGACCCGGCGTTCGCGGGCGTGGGCCGCGCGCAACTGCTGGTTGAGCTCCTGGAGTTCCTCGGCGCGGGTGAGCAGGTCGGCGGCCATCTGTTCCTCGTGCGTGAGCGCCTGGCCGGGCCTCTCCCAGGGGTGGTGGGACTTGAGCTGGCGGACCAGCGCGGTGACCTCCTCGACGCGGTGGACGATGAGGGTGACCTGGCCTTCCGGGCCGATCACGGGGGAGTTGACGGGGCTCCAGTAGCGCTCCTCGAACACGCCGGGGCGGTCCGGGTTCTCGACGTCGTACTTCTGCAGGGCCATGCTGTCGCGCAGGCCGGTGGCCAGGACGCGCTCCAGGGAGGCACGCAGGTTGCGGGTGCCGCTGGCTCCGGGGTCGGCGGGGTTGTCGGGGAAGACCTCGAAGACGTTGCGGCCGATCAGCTCCTCGCGGCTGCGGCCGGACACCTTCAGGTACGCCTCGTTGGCGTCGGCCATGACCAGACCGCGGGTCATGACCAGTATGGGGCTGGGGACGGCCTGGAACACCGCCGTGTAATCGATATCGGGTCCCGACATGCCGCTTCCTGATCGCATCCGACTGATCACTGCGAGTGCCGACAATCTACGCGGACGGGAGGCCGGGGACGCCGACCGGCCGACGGGGTGCCCGGTGTGTCGCCGACGGCCCGTACGAGGGGGAACGCAGGAGGCGGTGGGCCACGCGCCGCGGCGACGAGGCCGTGAAGGCGACGACGGCGGCCCGGATGCGCACCACCGTCCCCGCCGACGCCCTTGGCCCCGCCGACGCCCTTGGCCCCGCCGACGCCCTTGGCCCCGGCTACCGCGAGGGGCAGGGCCACCGAGAGGGGCAGCGCCACCGTGACGGGCCGGGCCTGCCGAGCAGTCCGGCGCCGTCCGGGGGCGGCCGGCGTCGTCGGGGTCAGACGGGGTCGGCCGGCGGAGTGCCGGTGGGTCGGAGGATCCGGCCGCTGATCCCGGTGGGCCGGATGCGGACCCAGGTGTCGCGCTCGCCGCCGGCCCACGGATCGGGGTCGGCGTCCGGCCCGATCCGGTGCACCGCGTCCTGGTCGGAGACCACCGAGGCGGTGCCGCTGACCAGCACGCTCCAGCCGGTGGCGAACACCTCGTCGAGCCGGTCGACCTCGAAGCCGACCTGCTCGCCGGCCACGTCGGCGAGCAGGCCACCGGCGGCGGTGCGGTAGAGGACGGCGGCGTCGAGCACCCGGTAGTTGACGGGCAGCGCGACCGGGCCTTGCGGCGTCGTCAGCACCACGCGGCCGACGCCGCCCGGCGCGAGCCTGGCCCAGCAGTCTTCGGGGTCCAGTACCTCCAGCGTCGCCCGGACGTCCGCCCGGGCCTGCCCGGGCGGTACGTCGTGGCCGCCGCCGAGCAGGTCGTCGACCGTCGTGTCGAGCGCGTCGGCGAGCCGGGTGAGCGCGCCGGCGCCGAGGGGCGAGGTGCTGGTCTCCGCGAACTCGACGAATCCAGGGTCCATGCCGCCCCTCGCCGCCGCCTCTGCGCGCGTGAGCCCCAGTTCCCGGCGGCGGTGCGTGATCCGGCGGCCGAGGTCGCCGGGGTCGCCGGGGTCGCCGGGGTCGGCCGGTCGGTGGTGCGCCCGGTCGCTGTCGGTGTCCCTCATCGGTGCCTCCGTGGGCCCGGCCCGGCCGGCGCCGTCGCCGGCTCTTCGCAGAGCCTCGGCCTCCCTCATCGTCTGCCGCGAAGGTGCCGGCCGAGGAGGGCCGGTCGGGCCCGGGCAGCAGGCCGGTGGGCCCCGAGTACGGCGGCGCACGCCGGGAGGGAGCCCAAGGTTCCGGCCGGGCGGTGGGCCGACCGGCCCCACACCCGGGGGCCGGTCGGCACCGGGGAGAGAGAGCCCTGTCTTCCCCCTGGCCGTGGCCGGCGTGGCCCTGGCCGCGTCGCCGCCGGCCCGGTCAGGCGGGTCCGGTAGCCGGCCCGGATCAGGCTGACTCGGGAGGCCGGCGTCCCCGACCGGGCCGCCACGGTCCGGCCGCGGGGCGGCCGGGGGCAGCCAGGGCTGCGACGGGCGACCGGGGCGGCCGACTGCCTCCTGCGAGCGCACCTTGACGCATGCTCAAGAAATGCTCAGATCCGGCGAGTTGGCTTCCCAGCGGTCCTAGGCTGCCGGTACGGGGCGTGCCGGTCGTGTCCGGGCGTCCGGAGCCGAGGGGGAGCAGATGAAGAGAATCACCGGACTGCTGTTGTCGATCGTGTACCTCATCCGGCCGGATGCGAGGCCGAGCGAACGCCCGTACTCGCCGGACTGTGACAACTACCGGCAGGGCGCCGGCTCGTTCCCCGCCGGCCTGCTCTGAGCTTTCGGAGCCGCAGCCCCCCGCGCCGTCC
>NZ_JBHJUK010000131.1:0-2418 GCF_042266225.1 Kitasatospora sp. NPDC056181 | reverse complement strand
CCTGTCCTGCAGCACCGCTGCCCGGACGCCAGGCGCCGGGCGGCAGGACGGGTTGACGGCTGCGGGCGGCAGCCAGTCGTGCTCGAAGCGCGGCAATGCGGCACGGCTCCCGGGTCGGCCACGGCTCCCGGGTCGAGCACGGCTCCCGGTCGGCCGGGGTGTGCCGGCCGACCGGGGATAGGACGGACCGTCAGGCCGGGCGTGTCTGCGCCCAGTTGTAGAGGCGGCGGGCGCTGTCGCCAAGTCGTGTGGCGTAGAGCGTATTGGCCGGGCCACCGGCGACTTCTTCGCTGGTGGTGGTGACGCCGACGACGGTGCCGATGCCGGTCCGGGTGTCGAACTGTGCGAAGTGGGGGCCGCCGCTCGCCCCGTGGGACATGTCGCAGGGCTCACCCCACAGAAGGGGGACCTTGGAGCCGGGTCGGGCCGGTCCGGCGCAGTGGATCATGCGTGAGCCGGTGTACTTGGCGTCGGGGTTGTTGAGTCGGTCCTTCGGGTACCCGAAGGTGTGGATGAACTCGGCCTCGGCGGGCTTGGTGAACGCGATCCGCTGGGTCCCCGTGACGTCCGCGACCCGGCGTCCCTCGGCCGAACGGTTCGCCACGAGGACTCCCGTGTCGTAGCCGGCGATGGCGACCTCCTCCGAGGTCGTCCCTCCCGGTTCGGCGTCCCAACGGGAGGACGTGGCCGCGCTCTTGATGCTGAAGCCGCCGAGCGGCTTGGTCCCGTTGCGGTAGCCGGGCACGAAGTAGAGGTTGTGCCTCCACGTGTCGTCGGCGGTGGGAGCCCCGACGCCCCGCAGGCAGTGTGCCGCCGTGATGACGGTGCTTCGGTTCGCGCTGTCGACGACCGTCGCGGTGCAACTGCCGTCGTAGCCGTCGGAGAAGGTGAAGAAGAGACGGCCGACGCTCCTGTTCACGGCTCCGGCGTGCGTCCACACGGCCCCGGGGTCCGGCGTGTCCGCAGGAAGCGGCCGCGGGTCGTCGGGTGTGGTGTCGTCCTCGGGCACGGGGGTGATCTCGGGTATCAAGGCGCCTGCCAGTTTCATCCGCTCGGGGGTCCAGTAGGCGTCGACCCGGCTGCGCTCCTGCTCGGTCGTGGCGCCGGAATGCGTGGTGACGGATTCCGGCCCCGCGGCGACGGCCGTGCCGGGCGGCAGCACCGCCGCCGTGGTCGCGCTCAGCAGCAGGGCTCCCGCAGTGGCGAGCCTGCGGGGGAACGTTCGGTGTGTGGCTGACATCGTTGCCGTTCTTTCGTCGGGTGCGGTCGGTTCGGGGGGACGGTCGCGATCAGGCGGTGGGGCCGGGCGGCGGGGCCGCCGAGTCGTGGCGGTCGGGGGCACGGCGGGAGAACAGGCCCGTCGGCCGGGTGTCGGATGCGGGCGGTGTCGCCGCGGTCGCGGGGCCGCTGGTCCGGCCAGGTGGATGTGGCATGTCAGGCACCGTAGGGGCGGGACGTCAGACTCCCGTCGAGAAGCGGTTTCATCCGTTCATCGGTCCCGTCAGATTCCTGCAAAGAACGTTCCAACCGTGTATCGGCGGGGGCTCCGACCGGTCCGGTGCGTCGCGCCCGTCACTCCTCCGGTAGCTCCGGCGCGCACGACCGCCCGCCCTCACGGAGGCTGGCATGGAACGTGACCCCTTGAGAGGCGGAGCCCGATGAGGCTGTTGGTCGACCTCAACCGCTGCCAGGGATACGCGCAATGCGCGTTCCTGGCCCCGGACGTCTTCACCATGCACGGTGACGAGGCCCTTCTCTATAGCCCGTACGCCGACCCGGACCAGACGGAGAGGGTGGAGCGCGCCGTCGCGGCGTGTCCCGTCGGGGCGATCGTCGTGGACGACCGGGACGACACGGCTCCCGCCGAGGTCCGGGAGGGTGTGTCCGGTGCACGGTGACGGGTACGTCGACTGGCTCAGGCGCGAGGGACGCATCGTCGTCGTCGGCGCGTCCCTCGCCGGGCTGCGCGGGGCGGAGGCCTTGCGGGAGAAGGGCTTCACCGGCTCCCTCACCCTGATCGGCGACGAGCCCCACGAGCCGTACGACCGGCCGCCGCTGTCCAAGCAGGTCCTGCTCGGCAAGGCGGCCGCCGAGGAGACCGCGCTGCCGCGCCGCCGGGACCTGGACGCCGACTGGCGGCTCGGCTGCGCGGCCACCGGCCTGGACATGGCCGCCCGGCGGGTGAAGCTCGCCGACGGCGACGAGGTCGAGTACGACCGGCTGCTGATCGCGACCGGCGTGCGGGCCCGTCCGTGGCCGCACCAGGACGAGGCGGCGCTCGACGGCGTGTTCGTCCTGCGCACCCGCGACGACGCGGTACGGCTGCACCGCCGGCTGGAGGCGGGCTCCCGCCGGGTGCTCGTGATCGGCGCGGGCTTCACCGGCTCGGAGATCGCCTCCGCCTGCCGGGAGCGTCAG
>NZ_JBHJUK010000130.1:0-25297 GCF_042266225.1 Kitasatospora sp. NPDC056181 | reverse complement strand
CGGGCACCGGCTTCTCGATGCGGGGCATGGATTCTGTCCTTCACTCGCTGGTCTGTGCCCTAGTGGACGCCAGCGTACTAGAACGCGAACACAAAAGCGCCAGGGGGTCGGCGTGTCGCGCGCCGCGTACTAGAACGTGAACCAATTCTAGCGCGGCTGCTTGCGCGTGTACTAGAACGCCTCTATGTTCATCTATCAGAACAGCCCGGCAGGGACTGGGGATGGCCCGAGAAGGGCCTTATTCGCCATGCCCAAAAGGGAAGCCCCGGCGCGTCACCGCCGGGGCTAAAGGGAGCCGTTCCATCGAGAGGAGCACGACCCCCATGGACATCATCGTCGCCGGTCAGCGCGTTGTCAGCGCGTTCGACTTCATCGAGGCCGCGGGTTTCGAGCCTGCGCCGGCCTTCGAGCCCAACACCTCCGAGGACCTGGCCGCGTGCCGCGACGCGCTGGCCGACTTCCTCGACGACCTGGTCGCCGCCGCCGACGCGGACAACGAGGTCGACCAGCTGGACATCGCCCACTACCGCCAGCTGCTGCGGCGGATGCCGACCCCGCTCCGGGGCCGCGACATCATCCGCCGGTCGAAGGCCCGGAAGGCGGTGGCGGCGTGAAGCGCCCGCTGATCGACCCGCGCCTGGTCGCGCTGCTGCTGCCGGTCCTCCCGCTGCTGTGGTCCCGGGTCCGCACCCTGCTGATGATCGGCGGGGGCCTGCTGATCCTCGGCATCCGGCTGAGCCTGCTCGACACCCTCGCCCTGGTCCTGGTCGTCACCGTCGTGCTGACGCTGGAGGCGCTCGCCGCCGTCCCGGCCGCCGGCGGCCGCCGGACCGAGGCCGTCGGGGGTGCCCGATGAAGGGCCTCGCCGCCCGCCTGTTCACCGGCTGGGACCTGTTGATCCTCCTCGGTTCCATCGCCATCGCCGTCCAGGGCTACCGCCACGGCGCGAGCCTCCAGCAGGCCGCCTTGCACGGCCTGAGCCCGCTCGTCCTCGGCATGGGCGCCCTGCGCGTCTTCTCCTCCTCCACCAGCTCGAAGACCACCACGGCCACCGGCCGGAAGGGCGGCAAGAAGTGAAGACCCTCACCCGACGGACCGTCACCCTCCTCCTCGACACCGTCTTCGGCTTCCTCAACTCGACCGTGAAGACTGTCGCCGCCCTCGCGGTGGTCGGCCTCGACCGCGTGGTCGACCCGGTCCGGGTCCTGCCGAACCACACCGGCCTGGTCATCACCCTCGGCGTCCTCGCCGCCCTCGACGCCCTGGCCTGGTTCGGCGTCATGCCCGAGCGCTGCACCGCCGACCAGCCGTGCGACGAGTGCCTGCGGTACGTCGAGGCGAACGGCTTCTACCCGTACGGCGCCACCCCGACCGGCATCTACACCGAGGCGAAGGAGATCGGCCAGTGAGCGAGGACTACCGCTCCTGGGAGGAGCGCGAGGCCGCCGCGGCCAAGGACCGCGCCGCCGCCGACGCGGTGAAGAAGAAGGCCGCCGCCGACGCCGAGCTCGCCAAGGTCGAGCTCGCCGACCGCAAGGCCGCCGCCGGCACCAAGGCCCTGCGCGAGAAGCTTGCCCAGGCCAAGGTCGAGCAGCAGCTCGCCGAGCAGGCCGAGCAGGCGAAGGACTCCGGCACCGAGCGCAAGCAGGCCCGCGCCGAGCGCCGGGCGGAGTCCGGCACCGACTTCAAGCGCCTGGTCCGGATCTTCGTCGCCGTCTGCATGGCGTCCGCCCTCCCGGCCCAGTTCACCTATTTCCTCGGCCTCCACAAGGAGGGCCAGACCGGCACGGCCTGGATGCTCGGCCCGCTGCCGATCGTGCTGGAGCTCGCGGCGTGGGTCGCGGTCTACGGCACCGCGTGGGCCGGTCGCAAGGGCATGAGCAAGGTGCCGTTCTGGCTCCTGACCGCCGCACTCAGCGGGTTCGCCGCGTGGGTGAACTACCAGCACGGCACCCAGGAGTACGGCTCGATCGCCGGAGCCGCCCTCGCCGCCGCCAGCTTCGCCGGTCCGCTGATGTGGGAGCTCGCCGAGTGGCTCGACGGCCTGGCCGCCGTCGAGACCCGCACCCGCGAGCAGCGCGCCGCCGACAAGGCCGCCGCCGCGAAGGAGAAGGCCGACGCGAAGGCCAAGGCCGAGCACAACGCCCGCCGCGCCGCGCAGTTCCCGCCGGTCTGGGAGAGGTTCCAGCAGATCGTCGCCGCCCACCCGCTCGGCACCCTCGACGAGGAGACCGCGTGGCGCCAGGCGTGGGAGGACGTCCACCGCGCACCGCTCGGCATCACCGCCGTCACGTACGCCGGGCGCGTCCGTGCCGAGCGCGCGCTGGAGTCCGTCATGGGCGAGGAGCGCTCGGTCTACAAGGAGCTCGACGCCTGGCTCGGCGACGTCCTGCGCGACGCCGGAGACGACGGCGAGACGGGCGGCGGCACCCTGGTCGGGACCGCCCCGAAGAAGCCGTCCCCGGCCCCCTCCGAGGCCGCAAAAACCCTTGGGGGAAAAGGGAAGCGCGGCATCCTCGGGGGGCGCCAGGAGAGGGCCCGCAAGCCCCTCACGGCGGAGCACCTGGAGCAGGTCCGCCAGTACGCCGCGCTGATCGGTGAGAACGGCCGGACGATCTCGAACCGCACGGTGCGCGACCTGATCGGCGGGGGCGAGGCGGACTACATCTCCCGCCTTACCCGCGCGGTGAAGGACGAGCGGGGCGAGAAGTGAGCGCCCCGCGCCACCTCGACCCGACCGGCGAGCGCCACGGCGGGATGCCGACGTGGGCCTGGGGCACCGCCCCCGACCACCTCGCCACCCGCGACCAGCTCCGGGCGAAGGGCTTGCGGCCCGCCCGCCGCCAGCAGGTCGCCGGCCAGCTGGAGTGGGGCAGCAGCAAGGCCCGCCACTGCGGGGGCATCCGGGTCGCCTACCTCTACCGGATCGACGAGGCGGTGCCGATCGGCCCGCTCACCCCGGCCAGGGCCTGCGGCCTGGCGGCGGCGATGCGCGCCCGCCGGACCTGCCCGACCTGCCGCACCGAGCGGCCGTACGTGATCTCCACCCGGCTCGGCGAGTGCGCCCCCTGCGCGGACGACCTCACCGCCGCCGCCTGATCCACCAGCTCGACGCAGTACCGCGGGGCCGGTCTCAACCCGACCAAGAGCGCGGCCGGCCCCGCAGCCTCCGGCACCACCACAGCGATCCCAGAGGGAGCACCATCATGACGGACCAGCCGATCGGGCCCGCCGCGTCCGGCCCGGACGACGCCGACAACCGCATCGACCTCCGCAAGTTCCTCGACCCCGAGTCCCTCGCCGACATCGAGCGGGCGATGCGCGAGGCCGCCGAGCTCACCGAGTCCGGCCACGCCAGCTCCACCATCGGCACCGTTGCCGAGCCCACGCTCGATGGCGCCGCGCCGGTCGTCGGCTTCATCGAGTCCCAGCGCGACGAGGACGACGACGAGCCGACCGGCTGGTGGCAGCAGGAGCGCAGGGCCGTCCTGCCGCCCGCGTTCGCCGACCCGGAGACCGCCCGCCGCACCCTGCTGCAGGCCCGCGCCATCGCCTGGAACCGCACCCAGTTCCACGGCCTGCGGACCCCGGTCTACGCCGCCCGCGCCACCTGGGTCGCCATGTACGGCGCTTGGACCCTGCGCGGCGACGCCGTCCACTACCTCTTCGCCGGGGAGTACGTCCGCCCGATCAAGGACGCGAAGAAGGCGAAGAACGACGGCCTGGTCGAGACCCTGCGCGACGCCCGCTCGGCGAAGATCGGCGAGCGCTTCAAGAGCAAGCGCGCCATCACCGGCCTGGTCGGCGGTGGCCTGTACGTCACCGCGATGCTGGTCACCGCCTCGATCGGCGAGTGGATCGTCGCCGGTCCGATGATGACCGCCGTCGCCGGGCTCTGCGGCGTGGCCGGCTACCGGGCCCGGCGCGAGCAGGCAGAGCAGGCCGGGGCCGCCCCGTTCACCCTGCTCGACACCATCCCCCAGGAGCGCCAGGAGCTCAGCGACGAGCGGCTGACCAACGCGCTGCGGGCGGTCGGCATCCTCAAGAAGGATGAGGAGGTCCGGCCGGTTGGGCTGATCGGCCGGGAGAAGACGGGCGACGTCACCGCCGAGATCGCCACCATCGACCTGCCCGCCGGCGTCACGGCGAAGAAGTGCGCCGCCGCCCTGGTCGAGATCGCCGGTGCCCTCGGCATCGACCAGGTCCAGCTCGATATCCAGCAGGCCGGCCCCGCCGGGCGCGTCTCCTTCTGGGTGGCCGACCGCGACCCGTTCGCCACCTCGCGGCCTTCCCCGCTGCTGGAAGTCCGCGCCGTCCTGGACGCCTGGAAGGACGGCATCCCGGTCGCCTTCACCAAGCGCGGGCAGGCCATCCGCATCAAGGTCAAGGACAGCTCGTACCTGATCGGCGGCATGACCCGGGCGGGCAAGGGCATTGCCATCATGTCCCTGGTCCTGGGCGCCCTTTTCGACACCCGCATCAAGGTGCGCTTTTTCGACGGAAAGGAGAGCGGCGAATACAACCGGCTCGCGCCGATGCTGCACACCTTCGTCAAGGGCGACCCCAAGCGTCTGGCGGAATTCCTCCGCGTGATGGTCGGCGAGATGAAGCGCCGGATGCACATTCTCGGAAAGCTCGGAAAGGCGAAGCTCTCCCCCGATCTGCTGGAGCTGCTCGGCGGCCTGGAGCTGTTCATCGTCGACGAGGTCGCCAGCTACACCGACATCGACGCCATCAAGCTGTTCCTGCTGGAGAGCGGCGACGACGAGACCAAGCCCGAGGACCTGCGGGACGCCATCATCGGCAGCTTCAACCTGCTCTCCTCCAAGGGCGCGGCGGCCGGAATGATTCTCGTCCTCTCCACCCAGATGCCGGAGGTCGCGGTCATTCCCTCCCGGCTGCGGTCCAACGTCACCTCCAAGTGGGCGATGAAGACCGAATCCGCGCAGCACTCCAACAACATTCTCGGTGGCGGAATGTCGGGCACCGCGAATGCAGCCGATATCCCGCTGGAGCAGCGCGGCCGGGGAATTCTCATGACGCCGGACATCGGCATCGTGGAGAACCGCAGCTTCTTCATCGACGACGAGGCGGGCGAGGTCGAGCAGCTCGCCAAGGTCGCGTACGCGATCCGGGAGGCCGCCAAGGTCCTGCCCGGCGACCAGGCCGACCAGGTCGAGGAGGAGCTGTACCGGCTGACCGGCATGTCGTCGGTGGCCGGCGGCATCGGCGAGGACGTCGGCATCATCGTCGCGGGCCGGGCGGCCGGGGTGCACGGCATCCTCGCCGCGATGCTCGCCGCGTTCGAGCAGGCCGGGAACCCCGACCGGATGGGCCGCGACGCCCTGGTCGCCGCCCTGGTCGCCGCCGACCCGGAGCAGTGGGGCCCGCTGCAGCAGGACACCCCGTCGAAGACCGGCACCGCGCTCAAGAAGGTGATCGACGCGCAGCTGGCGGCCGACGCCGAGACCGAGGCCCGCAAGCCCCGGGAGCTGTCCTCGAAGGAGTGGTCGGCGGGCGGCAAGGACCGCGGCTACCTCCTCGACGACGTCCGCGCCGCTGCCGGAATTGCCCCGTAATTTCCCCGCGATGGGGGCCGCGACGGCCCGCGTCGTCGCAGGTCAGCGCCTGCGACAGCCCGCGACGCCGAGCCCCGAGCCCGCGACGGCGTCGCGGCCCCCATCCCCCCGTCGTGGCATCCATCGTGCCTCTGACCTGCAACGTCGTAGCGCATCGCGGGCCCATCTCGGGCCACAAACCATGACAAAGAGGGCAGTGAAGATGAACCCGCAGAGCAGCGTCTACCAGCCGCAGATGATCGTCCCGACCCCGGTTCAGCAGCCGTACGCGGTACCGGTCCAGCCGGTCGCCGTCCCGATGCAGCAGTACGTGATCACCGACGCATCCGGGCAGCAGGTGATCGTCACCGGGACCGCGCAGCCCCTCGCGCAGCCGGTGGTCGCCGGGTACCCGGCCCCGTTCGCCCCGGCCGCCGTCCCGGCGCCGGTCGCGCTGGGCGGCCCACTGGTCCCGCCGTGGATGATCCGGGCCGCCATCGGCGCCCTGGTCCTCGGCGCCGGGGCGTTCGGCGTGCAGTTCCTGGCGGGGGCGCTGGAGCACCTGGTCCACGCGCTCGGCGAGCTGATCCGGCTCCTGGTGACGCTGGTCGTGGTCGTGGTCGGCGGTGGGGTCGGCCTGTGGGTGCTCAAGGCGGTGCTCTCCTCCGACGCCGGGGCGAAGGCCGGCCCCGCTGGCGGCGAGGGCGCCGGGATGGTCCAGAACGTCACCACCAACGTCGCGGTCAGCCTGGTCAACCAGGTCACCGGCCGCCGCGGTCGCAACAACGCCTGATCGAGAGAAGGAGACCCCCGTGCGCATCCTCGGAATCGGCCGACCGTCCAACGAGGTCCAGCTGTTCGGCCCGCTCGTCGTCGACGGCGCCGCGATCGTCTGCGAGGTCTGCGGCGACGGCGGCCAGCCCGGCCGGGGCCACGTCCTGCAGCTCGACTCCGCCGCCCTGCGCTGCGGCAAGCGCGGCCACGAGTTCGCCCACCCCGCGATCCACCAGCTGCTGCCCGCCGCGATCCGCCAGGCCCCGAAGGGCGCGTTCTCCATCGCCCTGCAGGACGGCCGGACGATCTCCGGCTCGACCACGGTCGGCGGCGTCTTCGCAGGGTCCGACAAGAAGGGCAAGGGCAAGGGGAAGGCCCCCGCGCCCAAGGGCGGCGGCATCGCGGCCGCGCAGGCCGCCGCCGCGAAGGGCGGCAAGCCCGGGACGAAGGGCGGCGGCGGTGGCCTGGTCGCGGTGCTCGGCACGGTCAACGCCGCGCTCGGCACCGTCACCGCCACGGTCGGCGCGGTCGGCCAGGTCGCCGGGGCCGCCGGGGCCGGCGCCCGCGCGGTCAGCGACATCGCCAAGGTCGGCCAGGGCGCGGTCAACCTCGCGTCGAAGAACGCGGCCGGCCACCACCAGACCGGCCTGGCCCAGCTCATGAACTCCGACGCCCAGAACCAGCGCCAGCACGAGCAGACCATGGCCGCCGCCCGCTACCAGGACGCCGAGAACGCCCGCCAGCACCGCACCCTGCGGGCCCTCACCCAGCAGCCCAAGCCCCCGCAGACCAGCTGACGGCAACGCCGCCGAACCCCCGCCCCGCTCCCCCCGCATTGGGTGGCCGCCTGCACCAGGCAGACGCGGCCACTGACCCGAAGGAGAACTGCAGTGTTCAGCATCGGAGAGTCGAAGCAGAAGGCCCAGAACCCGCCCCGTGGGGAGTGCCGCCAGTGCTGGCTGCACGCCTACGACAGCCGCACGGTGCACGCCCACCTCGGTTGGCGGGAGGACTGCCCGGAGTGCGTGGACCACATGAACAACGGCCACCCGGCCAGCATGATCGTGCAGTGAGCTGACCCCGTCCGACCAGCACCAGAGGACAGGAGCCGCTTCACCCGCCCCGGCCATCTCGGCCGGGGCGGGTGACGTGCGTCAGGGGGCGGGCCGCGCCCGGCGGCGGCCGGGAGGCCCCCCGGGGCCGAGCGGGCGGCGACGGTGAACGCGCGGCCCGCAGGGGCGGTCACCCGGGTGTGCCGGGCGCGAACGCGCCCGCCCGCTCCCCTCTCTGCCAGCACACGCGCCAGCTCCAAAGCCACCGAACAAGCAGGCGAAAACGCCAGCAAAGCCGCAGGTCAAACCGTCTGCAAACACGCCAGCGATATAGCCGTCAATACCGCTAGCGATCAAGCAAGCGAAACAGACAGCATTTTCGCCAGCGAAAAAGCAGGCTGAAACGCTTGCGGAAACTGTACGGCGCTCCGTACAGTCGAGGCGTACGGAAAGCCGTACAGCAGACACCCGGGAGGGGTATTCCATGATCACGATGCGTGAGGCGCACGGGGGCGGCGTGGACGTCACCATCAGCCTGTCCCGCGACGAAGCCGCAGCTCTCGGCCACTTCTTCGACCTGGCGGACTGGTTCGACACCGCCCTGTGGGGGCTGTCGCTCCTGCGGACCGGCGAGAGCTACCGGGGCCCCCTCGGTGCCGAGACCGGCCCGGCCACCGCCGCGCAGATGGCGACCGTGGTCGGGCACCTCGACCACCGGCTGATCCCGCGCCTGGAGGGCATCCGCAACGCCGCGATCCGCCGCCACGCCGAGCTCGGCGGCTCGGTCGGACACCTCGCGCTGGCGATGGACGCGCCCCGCTCCACCGCCCAGTACCGCCGTGAGGCGCTGCTCGCCAAGGTGCCCGGCGGCTTCGAGGACTGGGCGGTCAACGGCGGCCCCCGGCGCCCGAAGCACTCCTGACCCCACACCCAGCAGGGGCGGCCGTCATCCCGCGAAGAAGTCCGGCCGCCCCTCACTCCCAGACAGGAGCACCACCATCATGACCCCCAACGACGCCGCCACCATGGCCGCCGTGTTCGTCGTCCTCTACACCGCCCACCAGGTCGGTGACCACTGGGTGCAGACGTCCTGCCAGGCCGCCGAGAAGGGCAAGCCCGGCTGGACCGGCCGCTGGGCCTGCTCCAAGCACGTCGCCACCCTGACCGCCACGAAGCTCGCGCTGCTGGTCCCCGTCGTGCTGCTGCTCGACCTGCAGGTCACCGCGCTCGGCACCATCCTCGCCCTGGCCGTCGACGCCGGAACGCACTGGTGGGCGGACCGCCGATCCACCCTCGCCTGGCTCGCCAAGGTCACGGACAAGACCGAGTTCTACTCGCTCGGGACCCCGGCCCACCCGGCGCACCCGACCACCGCGGAGGGCGGTTACGCGCCGACCCTGGGCACCGGCGCCTACAGCCTCGACCAGAGCTTCCACGTCTTCTGGCTCCTGGTCGCCGCCGTCATCACCGCCGCCGTCTGATGACCGCCGGCCCCGACCGGTCCGTCCTCAGCATCCGCACCGCACTCAACCCGCAGCAGCACTGACCGAGAGGACCACGACCATGGCCGAGCACACGAACCTCCCGGACCGCCCGGTCGTCGGCACCGTCGTTCAGCACGGAGCCGCCGAGACCGCACTCGGCGGCGAGCTGCAGCACCTCGCCCCGGCCGCCACCGCCGCCCTGCGCCTGCTCGCCGACGCCATCCGCAAGGGCGGCGCCGACCACGAGGACGTCGTGCAGGCCATCAAGGACAGCCACGTCGCCGACGCCTTCGCCGACATCTTCGACGCCGCCTCGGAATCCGTGTGGCGGGCGCACGATGCGGCGGGCGGCGACCCGTACGACTTCGACGTCCGGCTCACCGCCGACAACCTGTACGCCGTCGCCAGCGACATCCGCGACGCCATCTCCCCCTGGATCTGAGCAGCACGACCCGGCACCACCCACCCGTCCACCAAGATGGACACCGGGGGCCGCCTCGACGCGGCCCCCGGCACCGTTCCAAGGAGAGCGAACCCGTGAGCGACACCACCCCCGCGACCAGCCCGGCCGACGCCGTCCGCGCCGTCGCCGGCGACGAGAAGGCGCTCCTGGCCCTCTGGCACCGCGAGCACACCCGCAGCCTCTGGCAGGACACCCTCGACAAGGCCGACACCACCGACGACCCCGAGAACACCCGCCGCATCGCCGCGGGCGCCATCGCGGAGGTCGCCGACTCCACCCCGCTGCACGCGCTCGCCGCCAACGCCGAACTCGTCACCCTGCTGACCGGCCGCCGCTGGTTCGTGATGCGCGACGCCCGCGAGCAGGGCTCCAGCTGGGACGAGATCGGCGCTGCGCTCGGCATCAGCGGCGACGACGCCCGCGCCTACTACGAGCGCAAGATCGAGCTCCAGGAGCTCCACGTCGGCGACCTCCACGACGCCGCCCGAGCCCGCCGCGCACTCGACGACTGACCACCCGAACGACCCGACCGAGCCCCCCGGCAGCACGACCGCCGGGGGGCTCGCCGCGTGTTCGGCCTATCTACCAAGACTGAACGCCATGGTGCCGCCTGTGGTGCCAGGGCCGCTTGCCGCGCCCTGGACCCAGGCCCGGCGGAGCACTCCCCGGCGCGCATCCGACGCGCTGACGGCCGGTCTCCGTACGCGCCGGGAAGCACCCCGCGCCGCACCGCTCGGCCCGCCGCGCAGAGATGCAAGAGCTGTCACCGACCCGGACCGCCGGCACCTCCTGATCGACGCCACGCCAGCCATCAGATCCACCAGCCACATGACCAGCAATCAGCACGACACCAAGCCAAAACCCAGACCACGAACCACGAAATCCACGACACAGATCAACACCACGACAACAACAACATCATTGACGACCACCATCACCAATGATCAAATACAGCAAAAGCACCAAGGTATCTTCGATACGTGATCATGGGCGGGCCGCCGCCGGGGGGTGACCAGGGTTGGCGTGGGTGACGACGCTCGGCGCCGATCCGGCCCAGGTGGAGTACCGCCTCGCCGAGGACTGCGGCTGCGATCTCGACCACCAGGTCGAGTACCGCATGGCCCAGCCCCGCGACCTCGAATGGATCGGCTCCGGCCTCGCCGAAGTCGGCCTGGTCGCCGGAGACGTCGTCGACAAGGACGCCGCCCGCGCGCTGATGGCCGGCACCGACCCGAACACCGGCCAGCAGCTGGTCCGGGTCAAGGTCGAGGTCGACCCGCGCGCCAAGCTCTCCGGCGCGGTGCTGCTCGACGCCGTCACCGCCGCCGCCGAGCGGGCCGGGGTCGACGTCGACCAGCTGCTCGACGACGACAAGCTCACCGACCGGCTCGCCCGCATCGCCCGCCAGGTGAAGAAGGAGGGCGACGCGCACCGCGTGCCGGTCGACGCGGTCGAGGACATCGCCGCAGCGGCCGGCCTCGACGTCGCCGCGCTCTACGACGCCGACGAGCTCGCCCTCGCCCGCAAGCACCGCGACGACCGGGTGTCCGTGCGCAACGCCGGGCACGACCTCACCCTCGATCTGCCGAAGTCGTACAGCTCGCTGGTCGGCGTCGCCGACGACGTCCTGGCCGCCGCGCTGGAGGACACCTTCCTCGACGCCTGCCGCGACACGTTCGGCGCGTACGAGGACTGGATCGGCTACACGATGCGCGGCCACCACGGCGACGGGAAGCGCGCCGAACGGGCCGACTCCTCCGGCCTGCTCGGCTGGATGACCACCCACCGCTCCGCCCGGCCGGTCGGCGCCGGACCGGGCGACCCGCACCTGCACGTCCACATCACCTTCGCCAACATGGCCCGCACGATCGACGACGGGAAATGGCGCGCGCCCGGCGCCGGCGGACGCGACGCCCACCGCCACGCGCTGGCCGCCGACGCGCTGGTGAAGGCGCGACTGCGCGAGCTCACCGCAGCCCGGTTCGGGATCCGCTGGGAACGCTCGCCGGAGACCGGCGCGTGGGAGGTCGTCGGCATCCCCCAGGAGCTGCGGACCGCGTTCTCCCGCAGGCACCTGCAGATCGCCGACGCGGTCACCGAGGGCATGACCGCCCGCGAGCAGAAGCTGGTCGCGCAGCAGCTCGCCGAGCGCAAGAGCGACCAGACGAGCGAGCGCGCCGACTGGCTACAGCGCGCCCGCCGGGTCGAGGTCGACGGCCGCCCGCTCGATGTCGCCGCGATGGTTCGCGCCGCCACGCCCGGCTGGAACGGCCCCGGCGGCGCGCCGACCGGCCCGGCCGGACCCGACGGCCCCCAGCTGCCCTCGCCCGAGCGGATCGCCGCGTGGATCTGGCGCGAGGACGGCGGCCTGGTCGAGTCCACCAAGGTCGTCAGCCGCGCCGCCGTCCTCGCGGCGGTGATCGACGCCTGCCCGCGCGGCCTGGCGAGCGCCGAGCAGGCCGAGCAGCTCACCGACCAGGTGCTCGCGGTCGAGGGCCACGCCGTGCGCCTGCCGGACCAGGGCGCCGACCACATGTCCAACGCGGCACGGTTCACCCACACCTCGATCTTGGCGGCCGAGCAGGCCATCACCGAGACCGCCGCCGCCCGGCTCGGCGAGGGCGCGGCCCGCATCACCCCGGCCGCCGCCGAGCTCGCGCTGTCCACCGTCGAGGCGAGCCGCGGATTTAGGCTCAGCGACCAGCAGCGCGCGGCCGTCGAGCGGCTGCTGACCGCCGGTCACGGCCTGGACGTCGTCATCGGGGTCGCCGGCGCGGGCAAGACCACGCTGATGGAGGCCGCCCGGGTCGGCTGGGAGGCGGCGGGCCTGCGGGTGTGCGGCGCGGCCACCGCCGCCGTCGCCGCCGCGAACCTCGCCACCGAGGCCGGGATCGAGTCCTCCACCATCGCCGGGTGGCTGCGGGCCGACCACCCCGGGCCCGGCCTCGACCAGGTCGACGTCCTGGTCATCGACGAGGGCGCGATGGTCGACGACCGGGCGGTCGCCGAGCTGCTGCGACGGGCGGGCACCACCGGCACCAAGGTCGTGATGATCGGCGACCCGCAGCAGCTGCGGGCGATCGGCGTCGGAGGCGGATTCGCCGCCGCGCACGCCCTGGTCGACGGCGCGGTGCTCACCGAGAACCGCCGCCAGCGCGACGCCGCCGAACGGGCCGCGCTGGAGGTCTGGCGCGAGGGCGCCCGCACCAGCGCGCTCGCCGCGTGGGCCGAGGCCGGCCACGTCCACGCGGCCGACACCGCCGAGCAGGCCCACACCGGCATGCTCACCGCCTGGCTCGACCAGCGCCGCCGCTGGGAGGCCGACCCGCACGAGCTCACCGAGCGCCTGGTCGTCCTCGCCGCCACCAACGCCGACACCGAGCTGCTGAACGCCGCCGCCCGCCGCCTGCTGCAGGAGCGCGGCGAGCTCACCGACGCCCGCACCTACCGGCAGGCCGGCGGCCGGACGCTGGAGCTCGCGGCCGGGGACCAGGTCCGGGTCCGCAAGAACGACTACCGCTCCCGGCGCGACGACTCCCAGCCGGACGTGCTGAACGGCTTCCGGGGCGTGGTCCGCGAGCTCGACGAACAGGGCCGCGCCCTGGTCGAGTGGCGGCGCTCCGGCCCGGACGGCCACCGCCTGCAGCAGGCATGGATCACGCCCGACCAGATCGCCGCCGGCGCGCTCTCCCACGGCTACGCGATGACCATCGCCGCAGCCCAGGGCCTGACCGCCGACATCGCCCTGGTCTACGGGATGGGCGCGGACGCCTACAGCCTCTACCCGGCGCTCTCCCGGGCCCGCGAGGCCAGCCACCTGTGGCTGCCGACGATGCTGCTGGAGGACGAGCCGACCCGCCTGCGACTGGGCGAGCCGCGCACCGAGGACGAGCGCCTGCGCCGGGCCGTCGCGGCGTACGGGCGCGCCCTCGAAGGCGACCAGCCCGACCGCCTGGTCCTCGACGAGCTCACCTCCGAGCGCGCCCCGGCGCTGCCCCACCCGAGGCCGGCCGACGACACCACCCGGCCGCTGCCGCCGCCCGTCCAGCACCGGCCCCGGCCCGAGCGGGAGGACCTCGACGCCGCAGCGGCGGCCGAGGCCGAGGAGCAGGCCCGCCGCGCCGCCGGGCTGCAGGCCGAGCGCCTCCGGCCGCCGGTCGACATCGACCGCCTGGTCGAGGACCACCGCGCGGACGCGGCGGCCGGGATGGAGCTCCCGAGCGAGGAGGAGATCGAGGCCGCCCTCGCCGCGGCCCTCGAAGCGCGCATCCCGGCCTGGCGCGACCGCCGGTTCGGCAAGCTCTCCACCGAGGAGCTGCTGCCCAAGGCCGAGGCCGCCGACCGGGCCGCAGAGAACGCCCGCGCCCGCGCCGAGGACCTGCAGGCCCGCGCGGACGAGGCACGCCGGGTGCTCGGCACCCCGGACGCGCCCGGCCAGCAGCGCACCGCCGACGTCGCCGCGTGGCTGGACGTCGCCGCCCAGGCCGTCGAGCACGTCCAGGGGCTGGAGCAGCTGCTCCAGCAGGCGTACGCGGACCAGAGCACGGCGCGCGCCGCGCAGGCCGAGGCCGCCGAGCAGGCCCGGCGCGGGCGTCTGGCCCTGCGCCTCGACGGCACCAGCCGCGCCGAGCAGAAGGAGGCCGCCGCGCAGGCCCTGGCCCAGCGGCTCGCCGCCGAGGAGGGACAGCGGGAGATCCGGCGCCTGCTGGACCCCGCCGTCGCCGAGGCCCGCCGGCTGATGGAGCCCGCCGCCACCCGGTTGAAGCTGCAGCGGTGGCCGGCCGGGAACGGCGAGGAGCTGACCGAGCGCCTCACCGAATACCGCCAGGCCCTGCCCGCCTACGCCGCCAACCTCGCCCGGCAGGACGAGTACGAGGCGAAGCGGCTGCAGACCCAGGCAGACACCCAGCACACCAGCGCCGAGAAGCAGGAGCACCGGGCGAAGGGCCTGCGCGCCGAGGCCCGCGCCCGCGCGGCGCTCTCCCCGCAGCGGCAGGCGATCGAGAGCGTCGGGCGGACCGCCTACCAGCTGGCCGAGGCCACCCAGCTCGCGGCCGAGCAGGCCCGGCAGGCCCAGGCTCGCAGGATCGCCGAGCAGAACCGCCGCTACGAGCCGCCGAGCCAAGGACGGTCCGGTCCGAGCCTGGGCCGCTGACCGTCGGTCAGCCGATGCCTCCGAGGATTTTGGCGGCGCGGGTGCGGCGTACGTCGTCCTTCCGCCGGGCCCGGTCGGCGGCGGAGCGCGCGTTGTTCGCGGCGCGCGCGTTGTCGTCGAGCATCCGGGCCACGGTGGTCGGGTGCCACTTCCCGCCGCGCTTCGCCGGGATCTCCGCGTCGTTGAGCCTGCGACAGATCGCGCGCACACCGAGCCCTTCCTGCTCGTGCCACTCCTTCACCAGGTCCTCGACCTCCCTCTCGTCGTCGAGGTCGACCAGGTCGCCGTCGACGGCCTGCTGGCCGTAGCGCGGAGCCCCGTAGGCGTAGCCGCCGAGCGCGCCCTTGGTCTGTCGGCCCTCTCGCAGGCGCTTGCGGATGAGGCCGCGGTCGAGCTGGTGGAAGACGCCGCGCATCTGCCGCATGGCGGTGCGCATGGGGTCGGTCTCGTCGTCCTCCAGGTGCTCACCGTGGTCGGCGGTGAAGGCCCGGCCGCCTAGCGCCCAGACGTAGGCGAGGACGGCTTCCTGGACGGTGAGCTCGCGGGCGAGCCGGTCGAGGTTCGGGGCGAGGATGCCGTCGGCCCGGCCCTCCGCGATCCACTGGACGGCCTCCATCAGGCCCTCGCGTTCGTCGATCGTGCTGGAGCCGGTCTTGCCGTTCTTCTCGCCGTCGGTGACGACGTGGACGATCCGGTGTCCGCCTTCCGGGGATGTGGTGTTCCAGCGTCGGCAGTCGGCTTCCTGCGCGGGCAGGCCGTAACCGTCGACGGCTTGCCCGGCGGTGGAGACGCGGCGGACCAAGACGAGCCGGAGCCGGTCCCGGCGCGGGGTGTAAGTGGCATCCATGGAGCCAACGTACACATCTATAGGTATAGATGTAACACCCCAGTTCAGAGCCCTTTTCACCGATTCGGGCGAGACTGCGGGGGATCATGGTCGGATGACGACTCCCGCCCGCCGCCCGCTCAGCCCCGGCCCCGTTCCTGTCGATCCGTCAGCCGACCGGCCCGCGCCGCTCCGCCCGGCCTGGCCGCTGCTGTCCGCCGAGCCCGCTCCGGTCGACGACGAGGACCAGGGCGTCGCCGTCGAGGCCGCCGCGCCGACAGGCCGCCGGCCGCTGTGGACCGGGCCCCGGAGCTGACCGGGGACGCCACCAAGGTTTCCGCCGGGACACCTTGATGGTCCCTCCAATGCTTTGACCTGCGGCATCAAGGCATCGAGACCGGCCCGTGACCTGGCCACCAAGGAATCCGGCGGCACCATCAAGGAGAGCCACCAACCTTGGTGGCCTCCGCCGGCCCCGACGGGGGCGGGCGTCGCGCTGGGTGATGTTCATCTTCATCATCAACCAGGACGGACGGCCCCGGCAGGAGGCCAATGCGCGCGCACGACGTGCGCGCGCGAGGCCAGGGCACCGGGTGACAGCGCGTCACTCCGGCCCCGCCTGGCCGGTCGCCGGCGCCTGGTCGCGGTCGCACGTAGCTACCACCGCAGGCGCCACCGGGGACACCACCGCGGGTTCCACCGCAGACACCACCGTAGGCAGCCCGCCGCCTCACGGCCGCCCCGCGTGTTCCCGCAGCTCAGGGCCGGTCTCGGCGGCCCTGGAAATTCAGACAACCCCTCTCCTGGCCCTTCTCCTTCCGCTGCTGGTGGTTGGTGGCGTGGTGGTCGGCCGGGCGGCGTCGAGGCGTTCTCACCCTGCCGGGGGCTGTTCTTGGTGGTGGCGCCCGGCGCTGCCGTCCGCGACCTGCAGCGGCCCTGACGGGCTCTCAGGCCGGGCCGCAGGACTGAGACGCCCAGCGCCCCCAGGGCATCGCCCAGCGGACCGCGTACGCCCGCCAGCGGGCCGCCAGGCCGCCCACGACCGGCAGCGCCGGGCGCCACCCGAGATGAGCCCGCCGCAGGCGCCGCTGACCGATCCGCCGCCCAACCAGCCACCACCAACAGCAAGCAGAGGGCCCAGGAGAGGGATGTCAGAATTTCCCGCACCTTGGTGGCGGGGTCTGACCTGCGACGATGCCGGGTCGCGCCGGGCGGGGGGTGGTCGACGTCAGGACCTACGTCAGGACCTACGTCAGGAGCCACATCAGGACCTGCGTCAGGACCTCCGCCGGGGCCGTCCAGGCCGCCCCGCTCAGCCGCTCGGCGGCGGTTCGTAGGGCGGGCGAGTGTCGAGCTGGAGGTAGGCGCGGCCTCCGTCGTAGTGGCTGGGCTCGGTGACGGTGAAGTGCTCGCGCAACGCGTCGAGGATCTTCCGCTCGGTCTCCGGGTCGCCGGTCACCAGCCGCAGCTGGGCGGTGCCGGGCAGCGGGGCCGGCCGCGGGCTGCGCGTGCTCCTGGTCGCCATCGTCACTCGCCCCCCTGGCCGGTGCGGGTGGTGAGCCGGGCCAGCTGCGAGGGGCGGCCCTTGGGCGTCGCCCGGACCGCCTCCCAGTCGATGCCGGGGTGGGCGAGCAGCACGTCCAGGTCGCCGCGCCGGAAGAGCGGCACGGCCGGATAGTCCCGGCGCCGCTGCCAGCCGGAGCGGACCCAGGTGACCGGCTCCACCCAGCCCGCCCGCACCAGGTGCTCGAAGTCCGCCTCCCGGCACCGCAGGTAGCCGGCGGCTTGCGCGCGGGTGTGCAGCCGACCGGCCTCGACCGCCCGCTCGACCGCCGCCCGGTCGTCGAAGGTCTGCAGGGTCCGACCGCAGTACAGCGCGTGGCCCTTGTACTCGCCGACCTCCGGGACGGTGTCGGTGCGGGCCAGCTCGATCAGCACGCTCGGCTCCAGCTCCATTCCGAAGCGCTGCCCGAGCATCTCGGCCGCCCAGCGCGCGCCGACATCCGGCATCGAACCCAACGCCTCGACCTCCGACCAGCGGCCGAGCACGTCGAGACGAAGCTCCTCCGACCAGCGGCCATCATCCGCATCGGGAGGCCCGATCACGCCCGCTCTGCGGGCCCGCTCGAACTGCCACGCCTTGATGCCCAGCGCGTTCTGGAGCTGCACCGGCCCGTACGTCTTCTGCTTGGCAGCCGCCTTCTGATTGGTCATGCTTCCGCGCCCTCACATGCGAAGGAACCCAGCGGCTACGACGCCGCCGGCATGCCACCGACGATAGGGCCGATTTGCCCCTCTCGCAACTACCAAACATGCTCTGACCTGCGACTTTATGGCACGGCCTATCTATCAAGATTGGTCGACACACAAGTGGCCCTCACGCGTGTAAGGCCACCCTGCGACTGGCGTTGCCGCCTTCTTTTTCGCTGGCGTAAATGACGGCTCTTTCGCAAGTTATATTGCTGGCTTCAATGTTGGCGAATTTGCATGCTTATCAGCCGTCGATGTTGCATGCTTTCTCGAAGGCAAAAAAGGGGGCGGGTCGGCAGGCTCTTATGCCTGCTGACCCGCCCCCTTTTTTGCCTGCTCAACTGCTGGCGTTTTCGCCTGTATTCTTGCTGGCCTTGTCATCCCTGATCTTGAGCTTTGCGAACAGGAGCCGGAGCGCCTGGTCGACGAGGTCCTGCGGGTTCTCGCCGGTCTGCTCGACGGCCCGGGTGAGCTTGTCGTCGTTCTCCTTGAGAATCCGCACGCTCAGCTTCGCCCGCTCCGGCCCCCGGGGCCGGCCGAGCCGACGGCCAGCCCTTGCGCCAGCATTCCCGCCTGTGGAAGCGCTGGCGGATTCACCGTCTTTTCCGCCGGTTGTGCTGCCAGCAGGATTGCCAGTCTTATCGCTGGTGGTTTCACCGGCGGCCTTGCCAGTATCTACGCTGGATTTATCGCTGGCGGATTCGCTGGCCTTTCCGGCGTCCGATCCGGGCGTAAGCGCGGAGGTGTCCGCCGGGTCGATATCACGATCCTTCGCCTTCACCAGCTGCTGCTGGCCCTGCTGGCCTGCGCCTCCCTGCCGGATGTTCTTCATCATTTGCGAGGTCACGAGCGGTCTCCCAGGATCGAGTCGAGCAACTGGCCGTAGACGTCTTCCAGCTTGCGGGCCTCCCGGCCGGGCGCCAGGGTGATGGGCGCACAAGCGGTTCGGCAGACCTCGCGGACGGCGTACGAGTGGATCTGAACCGGCAGGAGATGACCCTCGAAATCGCGGGCCAGCGTGCCGTCCCAGTGGTCGTGGATCTCCCGGCGGTCGCGGTCCCGGGGGACGATGCTGCGGACGATGCCGGAGATCCTCAGCCCCGGGTTGAGGCCGCCGGGGGCGCCGATGTGCCGGATCGTCTTCACCGCCTCCAGTGCGCCGTCGTACCCGTCGGCGGTGAGGGTGGCGGGGATCAGCACGCGGTCGGCAGCGATCAGCGCAGTCGAGGCGAGCTTGCCGCCGGCGCGGGGCGGGACGTCCATCACGACCAGGTCGACGTCGTCGAGGCCGTCGAGCGCCCGGCGCAGCCGCAGCTCGAACGTCGTGGGGTCGGTCTCCCGGCGGCCGAGCGGACGCTCCGAGGCGAGAACGCGAACGTTGGCCGGCCACTGGTCCCCGGCCGCGGTGAGCGCCTGGTGGACGAGCACCGCCGGGTCGCCCGGCGGCTCGTCCGCCTCGGGGTCGACGAACAGCAGGTCGTTCAGGCTGAACTCTGCGCCCGTGGCCCCGAGCTCTTTGGTGAGGGTGTGCCGGGGGTCGAGGTCGACGCCGACGACCTTCATGCCGCGCTTGGCCGCTACCGCGATCAAGCCAGATGCGGTCGACGTCTTCCCCACACCCCCCTTCTCCGAGAAGTCCGCCACTGCCGCTTCCATACCGGCCTCCCTTGCAGGTCAGCGGCGGTTTCCGGCAGCGTCTGCGCCCGCTCCCCCGCCTGCTTTGCCGCCCGCAGGAAAGCGGGCGGGATCAGCCTAGGGAACCGAGCATCGCCCCGGGGAGGCGCTCATTCTTGGTAGATAGGTTGTGCATGTCCGGCGTCCTGCATCGCGCCGGGCCGATCGCCTGCGGTCAGGAGTCCGCCCTGTCGTCCTGCAGGTCGAGCGCCAGCTGTTCGGGCTCCGTGCCGGTGGCGCGCCGGACTGCGGTGCGCAGGATCATGCCGGTGGTGACGATCTTCGCTCGGAGCTTGTCGCGCTCGATGATGGCCTCCCGGATGGGCCGGCGGGAGAGGACCGCACCCAGGAAGTCCAGGCCGGTGACCACGCCGCCGTTGCGGATCTCCGCCCGGCGCAGGATCACGTCAGGGCCGTCGCCGTAGCGGTCGGTCCATGCCTGCAGCGCGACCTCGGTGTCCAGGTTCGCCCAGTAGCAGGCCCGCCGGAGCTGGTCGGCGAGCGCCACGGGCAGGCGCACGCTCATCCGGGCGTCGAAGCCGCCGTCACCCTGGTCCCCGCTGGAGACCGTGCCCCAGCGGCGGCCGGGACCGTGGTGGCCAGCCGGGATCGGATCGTACGGGCCGTCCATGCCCCGGCGCTGCAGCTCCTGGGTGAGCGCGGCGGCGACGACCAGATCGCGGGTGCCCTGGAATCGGCCGGCCGCCCGCTGCTTCTCGAAGCGGGCCCGGATCTCGCGACGGGCCTTCGTGAGCTCGCTGCCGCGCAGGCCGGTGAGGTAGGCGTCCTTCCTCGCCTTCTCCAGCCACTTCCGCTCCTTCTTCAGGTTCTCCCCGACCAGGTCGTCGAGGACCTTCAGGTCCTCGCTGGCGATCGCCACAACGAACTGCGCCTGTCCCGCCATTGCCCCTCCTCCTACGCCCGCTGGGTCTGGTCAATCATGGTAGATAAGGCGGACGCTCCGCCGCCCCTCCCGCGCCACCCGTCGGCGGCCCCGGGAAGGGGACATGGAGCGGACGGGCGCGTTCGCGCCCGGCGTCCCGACTGACCGCCCCCTGCGGCCCGCGCGTTCACCGTCGCCGCCCGCTCGGCCCCGGGGGGCCTCCCGGCCGCCGCCGGGCGCGGCCCGCCCGCCTTCCGGCCCTCACCCGCCCCTCGCCGGTCGGCGCCGGTCTGCCGAGCGACGACCCTCCTTCTCCTCTGTCTCCTCCTCCCGCCCGCAAGAAGAGGGGTGAGGGCTCGTCGAGGTTCTCTGAGCCACCCAACAGGGGGATCGCTGGCTCGGGCGGGGGTGGTCACCCGGCTGCAGGTCGACGGTTGGTCACGTTCTGTAGATCATGGCGGGGTTCAAGATCGTTTAGGGACGCTAGGGACGATCCCATCCCCCTCATCTCTGCATCTCTCTCTCTTCTTCGACACTTCAACAGAGGAGGAGGGGTCGGGATCGTCCCTAGCGTCCCTAGAAACCGGCATTTCGGACACGTTCGAGGTCAACCCAGGGACGATAACTCGGTTTTACCGTCCCTCAGGGACGGTAACTTCGCGGTTATCGTCCCTGAGGGACGATAAATCTGGAGTTACCGTCCCTGGATCCGGAAGTTATCGTCCCTGGCGGACGGTAACTTTCCGTGATGGCCGACGGGGGTGAGCGGTAGGCTGCGGCGGCCGGCACCGGGTCGGCTGGGCGGAGGAGGAACCGTGGGCGATTTCGCGGCGTGGCTGGAGCGGTTCGCGCAGGTCAGCGGGCCGATCGGCGATCTGGCCCGGGACGTCGCGGCCGATCCCGAGTGGCCGGCCGGGCCGGACGTACTCGACGTCTACCTCGACTACCTGGAGGCCGACCGCGGCCTGGACGCCGATTCGCCGGCGGCCGAGACGCTCCGCCAGGCGTGGGAGCACTACCGGCAGGCCCGCCGCTGACCCCGGGCATGCCGAAGACCCGCGCGTGCCTGGGGCACGGCGGGTTCGGCGGGGCGGGGCGGGCTACTCGACCAGCTGGCCCTGGACGGCGGGCGGCGGGGGCGGCGGGGCCTGCGACTCCTGGACGCGCGGGACGTAGCGGACCCTGGTCCAGCGGACCGAACCCGCCTTGCCCCTGGTGATGTCGACGCCGAGTTTGTCGAGGTCGGAGGCGGCGCGGTTGATCCGCCGCGACAGGTGGTTCGGCGTGCGGGGCCACGACTCCGGCAGCATCCCGGGCAGCATCCCGCTGAGCTTGTCGAGCAGCTCCTGCGTGCTGCCCTCCCACTCGTGGACGCCATTGGCGTCGGGCGTCTCCTCCCTCACCATCCGCATCAGCGTCATGGCGACCTGGTCGGACTCGACCACCTCTTCGGCGAGCTCGCGCCGCTCGTCCAGGTAGCTCCGCAGGATGCCGCTGCTGGCACCGATGATGCTGTCCAGTGCGGCCATGACCAGGCCCTGGTCTGCCATGCGGGGCAGCTCGATCTCCTCGTTGTCGGCCTGCTCGCGGATGCTGGCGAGCGCCCCGAGCATCTTCACCACGAGGTTGAGCAGCGCGCCCAGGATGCGCGGCTGGGCTTCGTCGTACGCCTCCCACAACGCCGTCTCCGTGCGGCGCTTGGTGATCCGGTGCAGGTGCACCGGGATCATGCGGTCCGCCAGGTCGCCACGAAGCGCGCCGACGTCGATCCCGTTGAAGATCACGACCCGCCGGAACTGCTGGACGGTCACATCGCTGTCGGAGTACAGGGTCCGCTTCACGTTGGCGTCACCCGTCGCGGCGCGGCAGATCGCGTCCGACAGCCACTCCGGAATGCGGCTCAGGTTGTCCAGCCCGACCACCCAGGAGCCGACCGCCGCCGTCGCCCAGTCGTCGGCGTCCTTCGGCGTCGAGCGGGCCGGCGCCGCGCTCGGGTCGATCAGCTTCACCAACATCTTCGTCGCCGTCGACTTCGCGGTGCCCTGCTCACCGGACAGGAACAGCACCTGGTGCGGGATGCCCGGCAGCAGGCCAGCCACCAGCCAGGACACCAGCAGCGGCCACGACTCGTCCGTCACGTTCAGCAGCCCGCGCAGCTCCTGCAGCCGACCACCCTGCTGAGGGATCGGCAGCGGCTGCGTGAGCTGGGAGCGGCGGAACAGCGGCTGACCCGGCGAGGCCGGCCCCACCTTCCACCCGTGCCGGGTGACGGTGACGACCTGGCCGTCGGAGCGCCCGAGGTCCAGGACGAAGCCGTCCTCGGGCCGCTTGCCGAGCGGGGCGACCCGCAGGTACAGCGGCACCGGGTCGGTCGCCTGCGCGTGGCCCTCGATCGCCAGCATCGCGTCCGCCAGCGCCGAGCTGGAGGCCGCCTTGCCCTGCGACTCGAAGTAGAGCCGGGCCAGCTCCGCCCGCAGGCTGATCCGCCCGCCGCGCAGCAGACGCGCGATCCGGGGGCCGTAGCCCTCGCGCGGCACCGCGTACTGGTCGCCGTCCTCGCTGTTGCCGAACTCGTAGCGCTGGGCCGCCATCCGGATCAGCTGGTCGGCCTGGCTCTCCTGCCGACCGCCCCTGCTCTGCGCGGCAGCCTGCCGGGCGGCCTCCGCCTCCCGTGCCGCCGACTCCTTGGCGGCCTGCTCCGCGCGCTCCCGCTCGGCCTTCTGGGCCTGGAACGCCTCGAAGTCCCGCACCTCCTCCGGGGAGGCGTTGGCCAGCCACTCGGCCGCCTTGTCCTTCTTCGCCTGCTCGCGGCGGAACGCCTCGACGACGTCCACCTGCACCGGCATCTCGATCACGTTGCTCACGCGGCACCGCCGAGCTGGCGGGCGCGCGCGTCCATGAACCGCGGCCGGGCCAGGCCGGCCCGCATCCCGGAGGCGACCGTCTTCTCGATCTCGCGCGCGTACCGGTGCTTCGCCGAGCTGCCGACGCCACAGTCCCGCGCCGTCGAGATCAGCGCGTCCTCGGCCTCGGTCTGCCCGAGAAGGCCGGCGGCCACCAGCTGACCGGCCCGGTACGCCGCCTTGTTCAGCCGGTCGTTGCGGCCGGTCTGCGGCTTCATCTCCGCGAGCTCCGCGCACTCCGAGGCCAGGATCCCGCGCGCCCACCGCTGTTCCCGGGAGCCCTGCCGGGCCACGGCCCGCAGCCGGGCGACCACCTCGGCCCCCCGCCCCGCGCCCCCGCTGTTGGCTGGCTCAGGGGCAGTGGTGAGGACGGTCAGCAGCCAGCGGGGCAGAGGTGCCGGGGTGGTGATGCTGCTGGTCAGCCGGTACGGGCGGCCGTCGATGTGCGAGCCGATGCCGACCACGTACCCGCCGACCGCTCGGGTGTCGATCCACGGGCCCACCGTGCGGGCCGAGCAGCGGACCTCGACGTCGTCGGGCGCGGCGAAAAGCAGGTGCTCGCCGCCGCTCCAGGTCTCCACCGTCATGGTGTCGACCGGCGAAGCGCCCGGGGTCCGGGCGATCAGCGAGGAGAATGACGACCGTCCGTCGACGATCTCCTGGCCCGTCAGTGCGGGGTCCGGCTCATCGTCCAGGTGCGGCACGTCGAGGTCGACGACGACCAGACGGGACGGCCCGCAGGCCACCCCGATGTTGAACGGCGCCCGCGACCAGGTCCGGGTGATCAGCTCCGGGTCGAGGGTCGCTCGGTGCTCCCAGTCGGACCACCGCGGCTCCTTCCCGCCGACCAGCAGCGGGTGCACCGCCATGCCGCGCTCGGCGTACCCGAGTGCGCTGGCGAGCAGGAATGGCCGAAGGTCACCCGCGCGCGGCGGGGGGGTAGGTAGCGCAGTGCGATGCACTTCTCGTACGCTCAAGGGGAGCGCACCTCCGTCCTGGTAGATCGGGGAGCTCGTCTGGCCGAGTAAGCGCTCGGCGACTTCTGGAAGCCCGCCCCTGCCAGGGGGTGGGCTTCCGTCATTTCTGGGCTCATCCTGCCTTGAATCCGGGGTGAGGTCTCAAGGTCTCGGAGCAGGATCCCGTGGTGCGGGATCTACGCGGCGGCTATCTCGCGCGCCACGTCCCTCGCGGTGTAGAGCAGGTGATCCCGGGAGTCCGGTTCCTCATGGATCGCCGGAAGCGACATCACCGAGGCGACCTTCTCGTAGGCGATCACCAGGCGACTGCGCGTCAGCCGAGCGGGCTGCAGAGCGTTCCGGATGGTGATGGCGGTGAGCTCGGGAAGGGCGGCGATGCAGGCCGCAGCCGTGATCTCTCCGGCGGACGGAGTCCACATGTCGGTGCGGAACTCCTCCCGGAGGGCCTCCAGCTCGTCCGTCAGCGGGGTCATCAGGAACTCTCCTCGGGGACGCTGTACGAGTACGACAGGGTGTGTCGAGGCGGGATGCATGCCTCTCCGTACTCAACGAGGACGGTTTCGCCGTCTTTCTGGGTGGTCCAAAGCCAGGCCATGGCGCCGATCCCGGTTCCGTTGGGGAGTCCGAGCGCGCTCGACTCGCGCGCGTCGCTCCCACGGGAGTGCATGAAGTCCTCGCCGTGGGTGATCCGGCCTGCCGCCCGCTCCAGGCCCGCGATCCTGGTCCCGATGCTGCTGTTGGTGGTGGCCAGCAGCTCCGGCACCTCCTCGGCCAGGGCGCCGTCGTGCCAGGTGACTGTGAGGGCCCGGAGGGACTTCTCCTCGATGGTCACGAACTCCCGGCGGATCACCTGTGCGCCTGGCTCCAGGCCGAAGAGTTCCGCGACGTAGGGCGGGGCGACGATCAGCTCAGCAGCGGTGACCCGGTGGTGCTCGCCGTTTGCGTCGAGCGTCCCGGTCCGCCGGTAGCGGTCGAGCCGATCCTTCGGTGAGGTGGTCTTGGCCCCGAGGCCGGCCACGAAGGACCCGCGCGGGCTGGTGTAGATCAAGCCCTCAACCTGCAGCTGGGCGATCGCCTTCGCGGCGGTCGCGCGCGCGATCCCCCACTCTCGCTCGATTTCCGCCACGGTGGGCAGCTGCTGCCCCTCGGACAGGATGCCGTCCTGGATCTGACGCCTGAAATGTGCGGTGACCTGCATGAACGCGGGCACCGGCTTCTCGATGCGGGGCATGGATTCTGTCCTTCACTCGCTGGTCTGTGCCCTAGTGGACGCCAGCGTACTAGAACGCGAACACAAA
>NZ_JBHJUK010000129.1:1340-25445 GCF_042266225.1 Kitasatospora sp. NPDC056181 | reverse complement strand
CATCGTCGAGGCCCTGCCCGCCGACCGGCTCGCCACCGCCCCCCGGCACCCCTACCCGGGGGCCCTGGGCGGGTCGGTGCCGGAGGTCACGGCGGTGGGCGACCGGCGGCTGACCCGCGGGGGGGGGGCGCGGCCCGCCGCACGTCGAGGGCCGTTGCTCCACCGGATGGCGGGGCAACGGCCCTCGACGTGTTCGGCGCAGGCCCCGCCTACGGGCCGGCCACCCTCAGGACGGCCGCTGCTGCCGGGCGGCCCCGGTCGTCGAAGCAGGTCCGGCAGCCGTCGCGGGTCCGCCGGCCGAAGCGGGCCCGGCAGCCGAAGCAGGTCCAGCGACCGTCGCGGGTTCGCCGGCCGTCGCGGCCGGGGGCCGGACCGCCTCGGCGGCCGTCCCCTCGGCCGGAGGGTCCCCCTCCCGCATGGCCGCCGTCTCGGCCTTGAGGATGCGCATCGACTTCCCCAGGCCGCGCGCCATGTCGGGCAGCTTCTTGGAACCGAAGAGCAGCACCAGGACGGCCACCATCACCAGGACGTGCCAGGGCTCCAGACCATTGCGCAGCACCTCTGCCTCACCGGCCTCTCGTCGTCGTTGCCGACCCTGCGCGCTCGGCGGCGCAGATCGTGTCGGGTTCTCGCCACTTCACCGTACGGCTTGACTGATTTTTCAGTCAATGCGATGGTTCAGGTCCGGCGCTTCCGGTGGGCCGGGTGTCCTCTCCGCCCGCCGTCGTCCCTGCGCGGACCGCTCCCCCTCGGAGCCCGTCCCCTCCGCCGAAGCCGATCCACCCCCCAGCACCACCGGAGAACACCGTGTCCCAGACCCCTCTCGCACGCCGCACGGTGCTGCGCTCCCTCGCCGGCGCCGGTGTGATCGCGCTCGGCGCGACCGCCTGCGCCGCCGGCGCCGAGGCCGACGACCCCGCCGATCCGGCGACCGCGCCCTCCGGCGCCCCCGGGCAGCCGTCCGCCGCTCCGACGGAGTCGCCGGCCGCCCCCGCGCGGGGGCGCAGGCTCGGCGCCGAGTGGGAGAAGCACGAGCGGACCTTCATGGCCTGGCCCGCCTCCGAGAACGTCTGGGGCGGCCAGCTCGGGGCCGTCCGCAAGGACATCGCCGAGGTGGCCCGGGCTATCGGCCAGCGCGAACCGGTCGTCCTGCTCGTCCGGCCCGGCCAGGAGGCCACGGCCCGCAACGCCTGCGGATCGGACGTCGAACTGCTCTCCGTCCCGGTCGACGACCTGTGGGCCCGCGACACCGTGCCGGTGTTCGTGGAGGAGGGCGGCAAGGTCAAGGGCGTCGACTTCAACTTCAGCGGCTGGGGCGGCAAGCAGGAGCACGCCAACGACGCCCGCATCGCCCGGGCGGTGCTCGACAAGTACGGCATCGAGCGCGTCGAGACCCCGCTCACCGCGGAGGGCGGCTCCTTCGAGACCGACGGCCAGGGCACCCTCATGGTCACCGAGAGCTCCGTCGTCAACGACAACCGCAACCCCGGCAGGACCCGCGACCAGGTCGAGGAGGAGCTGAAGCGGGCCCTCGGCGTCAGCAGGGTGATCTGGCTCGCCGGCGTGCGGGGCAAGGACATCACGGACGCCCACGTCGACTGCCTGGCCCGCTTCGCCGCCCCCGGCGTGGTCTTCCTCGACCGGGCCTTCCCCGGCACTCCGGCGGACGTCTGGTCCCGCTCGGCCGACCAGGCCCGCTCCGTCCTCGCCGAGGCCGTCGACGCCACCGGCAGGAAGCTGAAGGTGGTCGAGATCGACCAGCCGGACCCGGACAAGATCACCGGTCGCGGCGACTCCTTCGTCTCCTCCTACATGAACTTCTACATCGGCAACAAGGGCGTCTACCTGCCCCTGTTCGGCGATCCCCGGGCCGACGACCACGCCCAGGACGTCTTCCGCGACCACTTCCCGGGCCGCGAGATCGTCCCCCTCGGCATCGACACCATCGCGTCCGGCGGCGGCGGCATCCACTGCGCCACCCACGACCAGCCGGCCGGCTGACCCCGCCCGCGCACCACCCCCGGCCGAGCCCTTCAGCAGAGCCCCCGGCACGCACCCGGACCCGCGTACCGGTCCGGACCCGAGGAGCCCTGAGGCCATGGGCCCGTACGACCCCGCCCCCACCGGCACCGACCGGGGGGAACCGTGCGACTGACCCCCACCGAACGCGACCGCCCTCCCCTCCGAGGGCGGGCCGGCGGCCGGCCGCCGCTCGGGCCCCGGCAGGGCACCGCTAGCGTTCGCGGTCGGGCCAGACCGCGATGTGGTCGCGTTCCAGGACCAGCCGCACGCGGTGCGCCAGGCCCAGCGACTCGGTGAACTCGCGCGGCAGTTGGAGCCGGCCGACCCGGTCCAGCACGGTGTACTCCTCGGCGACGAGCGCGCCGTCCCGGCCGGCGGCGGCCGTGTGGCGCAGCACCTCGGTGGAGGTGCGCCCGTCGCGGATCCGTACCGTGCGGCGGACCTGGTCGGCCACCAGCGCGTCGTGGGTGACGATCAGCACGGTGGTGCCCAGCTCCCGGTTGGCGGTGCGCAGGGTGCCGAAGACCTCCTCCGAGGTGGCGGTGTCCAGTTCGCCGGTGGGCTCGTCGGCGAGCAGCAGCCGCGGTCGGTTGGCCAGCGCGACGGCGATGGCCACCCTCTGCTGCTCACCGCCGGAGAGCGTGGCGGGGGTGCGGTCGGCGGCCCGGGCGATGCCCATCAGGTCGAGCAGTTCCATCGCCCGGGCGGCGCGGCGGCGGCGCGGGACGCCGGCGTACCCCATCGGCAGCTGGACGTTCTCGCGCGCCGTCAGGTAGGGCAGCAGGTTGCGCGCGGTCTGCTGCTGGACCACCCCGACGGTCCGGCGCCGGTAGGCCGTCCGCTCGCGCCGCTTGAGCGCGCCCAGGTCGACACCGGCCACCACCGCGGTGCCGGCGCTGGGGGTGTCCAGGCCGGCCAGGATGCCGAGCAGGGTGGACTTGCCGGAGCCGGAGGCGCCGACCAGGGCCAGCAGCTCGCCCTCCCGGACGGTCAGGTCGAGCCCCTGGAGGGCCTGCACCTCGACCCCGCCGCGGCCGGTCGCGCCGGTGCGGTAGATCCGCACGAGGCTCTCGCAGGCCACCATGGGCCGGTCGGTCCCGGCCTCGGGGCTTTCGGTCGGACGGACGGTCACACTGCCTCCCCCAGTCGTAGCACGGCTCCCAGTCCGCGTCGGCGGCTGATCGCCGCCTCCAGCGCGGCGGCCGTCAGCACCAGCACGGCCAACGCGACGCCGAGCACCGTGGTGGTCGTCCAGTCGATGTGTGTGGCGGGCTCGAACGGCCCGCCGGTGAGCGCCCCGAGCCGCAGGCCGGGGCCGAGCGCCCCGGGCAGCAGCAGGCCCAGTGCGGTGCCGCCGACCGCCGCGGCCACCAGCAGCGGCAGCACTTGGAGCAGTTGCAGGCCGAGCACCGCGCGGCGGCCGAGCCCCAGGGTGCGCAGGTAGGAGGTGGTGCGGGCGCGTTCGGCTGCACTGAGCAGCAGTTCCAGGGCGACCGCGCCGAGTCCGAGCAGCAGCCCGAGCCCGGTGGTGACCCGGAAGGCGAGCTCGACCGAACGGATCAGCCCGTCCGAGCGCAGCGCGTTGAACTCCTCGTCCCGGTCGCGGAGTTCGACCCTGGGCCCGGTCGCACCGGTGGGGGCGAGCTGCACGGCGGCGGCGGTCCGCACCGCGGCCGGGTCCAGGCGCGGTCCGCCGGCGGCCGGGTAGAGCAGGACCGCGGACGGATGGCCGTTCTGCACGGGCAGGCGCTTCGCGGACGGGCCGGTGAACAGCAGCAGCGCGCGGGGCCGCGGCCCGTCGCCGAGCACCGGCCCGAGCACCGGGTCGCGCAGCGCCTCGTCGGGCAGGGCGCCGACCAGCTGGACCAGGGAGCGGCTCATGCCCAGCGCGGCCACCTCGAAGAGGCCGTCCGGGAAGCGGGCTGCCAGGCCGGGGTCGGCCAGCGCGGTGAGCACGGGCGGGGCGCCGTTCTCACCGGCCTGCCCGACGGGTGCGTTCACCTCGTCGGCGGCCAGCAGGGCGCGGGCCACCGGGGAGGACGGATCGGCGGCGCCCAGTGCGGCGGCGTCCAGTCCGACGAGTTGGGCGCCCTGGACGGTGGTGCCGTCGTCCTGCGACGTGAGTTCGCCGGCCGCGCCGGTGACGGTCACCTGGTGGCCCACGGTGCGGGCCTGCGAGAGGTCGCCGGGCAGCCGGTCGCGTGGCCCGACCAGGGCGGCCGGTGCCCCGCCGGTGCGCCAGTCGGCGGTCTGCGCGCGGCTGTCGGCGAGAGCGCGCGAGACCATGCCGCCGAAGACCCCGTAGCCCGTTGCCAGCACCAGCACCAGCAGGGCGAGGGCGGCCGCGCCACTGTGCGTGCCGGCCCGGGCGAGCGCCACCAGCGGGACCGGGCCCCGCAGGCGGCGGGCCCAGCCGGCGGCCGGGAGCAGTACGAGGGGCAGCAGGCGGATCAGGGCGAGTACCACGACGAGCGCCAGAAGGACCGGCGTCAGGGCGAGTTGGAGGTCGACGCCGGAGCCGGCGAAGGCACCGCGGGCGCGCAGCGCGAGAAGCCCGCCGACGGCCGGCAGCAGCACCACGGCCTCCAGGACGAGGCGGCGCGAGCGCGGCACGGGCCGGGTCCGCCCGGCGGAGGCGAGCAGGACCGCGGCCGGCGCGCACCAGACCAGCAGGGCGGCGACCAGGACCGGGATCGGGGACCCCAGGGCGGCGCCCGGCGGCGCGAGCGCGCGGCCGATCGCCCAGCCCACGGCGACGCCGGCGCCGACCGCCACCGCGGCCTCCGCCAGCAGCCGGCCCGCGATCCCGGACAGTCCTGCGCCACGGGAGAGTTGGAGCGCGAAGGCTCCGGCGCGGCGACGGGCTCCGAGCCGCGCGGCGGCCACGGCGGTGGCCACCACCACCGCGAGCACTCCGGCGAGCGCGAAGCCCTGGAGCTGCCCGGTGCGCAGCTGTTGGGCGGTGAAGGCGTCCAGCTCCGCGGTGAGGCGGTCGGCGAGGCCGACCGAGGGCACCAGCTGGCCGGCCACCAGGCAGGCCTCGTCGGACTCGGCCCCGCACAGCCGGGTCGTGGCGGCGGCGCGCAGTCCGGCGATGGCGGAGCGCAGTTCGGCGATCGCGGACGGGGTGGCGGCGGGCCCGGAGCGGTCGGTGGCCACCGGCAGGTCCCAGGCGAGCTGGAGCGGCACGGTGCCGCGGCTCGCGGTCTGCTCGATCCCGCCGGCGCTGGTCAGCAGTTGGCCGTTCAGCTCCTGGCCGGTGACCTCCATCGCGGTCATCGGCTCGACCAGCAGCGGGAACTGCTGCCAGAGCCGGCCGGCACCCTGGTCGGTGCGGAAGACGCCGACCAGCAGCACCGGGGTGGCCCAGCCCGAACCCCACAGGTCGAACTGCTGATTGACCGTCAGACCGAGTCTCTCCCGGGTCGCTTCGGAGACCGCGACCTCGATCGGGGCCGGCTCCGCGGGCGGCGTGCCCCGGTCGGCCGCCGGCTGCCGCGGTGCACGGCCCTGCACGTACTGGACCGGCCCGCCCGGACCGTCGGGCTGGGCGTAGGCCAGGCTGACCCGTGGCGCCCGGCCGTAGGGGGTGGGCAGTCCGGGCCCCACCGCCGTCGCATCGGCGGTGGTGACGCGGCCCTGCGGCCTGCCGAGCACGGAGGCCAGCCGCGGGGCGGCTGCGGCGCGCAGCCCGTTGCCGACCCGGTCCAGCTCCTGGTCGAGCCTGCCGCCGGGCAGCCGCGGCATGTTCGGCAGCGGAGTGGTGCTGGTGCCGGCGGCGATCAGCGGGCCGGACAGCTGGGCGCGGGCCACCCGGTCCGCGAGCGCGCCGGCCGCCAGCCGGTCGGCCCGCGGGGGCCAGCTCAGCGGGATCGCCGTGAGCAGCACGGCGAGCAGCGCGAGCACGACCGCGACCGGCCAGGCGACCTGCGCCTCGCGCCGGATCAGACGCAGTGTCAGCATGTGGGGCTCCCCCCGTCGGAACGTCGGTCCTCGCGCCGGCCGCGGCGCCCGGCCGAACGCGGCCGCCCCGACGCCGGGCTCATCGGCCGTTCCCCGCGGGCCTGGCTCATCCGTCCTCCCCCGCGCGCAGGGCCCGGACCAGGTCGACCCGGGCCAGCAGCCGGGTGAGGACCAGCACCGCCGGGGCCAGCAGCAGACCGACGGCCAGCACCGTGAGCACCGCGGCGGGCCGGCCCGGGGCGGCGGTCAGAGCCGGGAAGACCGGGTTCGAGCCGTCGTCCAGCACGACGAGCGGCAGCAGCAGGGCCGCCAGCAACAGGCCCAGCAGGCCGCCCAACAGCACCGGTACCGCGGTCACCACCACCTGTTCGGCGCGCAGCAGGGCGCTCAGCTCGCCGCGCTTCACGCCCAGCGCGCGCAGGACCGCGAACTCCCGTCGGCGGGCCCGGACGGCGCCCACCGTGTGCAGGGTCAGGGCGGTCACCGCGATGAGCGGCGCGGTGACCACGACCAGCAGCCAGGCGCAGCGCAGGCCGGCCCGGAACGGGTCGTTCGCCAGGCCGTCGGCGGCCTGCGGGACGCTCTGCACCCGGCCGAACCCGGCGTGGCCGTCGGCGGCGGCCCGGGTGGCCGCCGGGTCGTCGCTGGTCAGCCACCAGTGGACGTCGGCGGGCGGCGCCAGACCGGTGAGCGCCCGGTTGGCGGCGAGCGCGCGCAGGTCCAGCAGCAGGTGGCCGTGGCGCCGGTCGTAGCCGGGCAGGACGTCGGTCTCCCCGGTGATCCGGACCTTCTGGGCGTTCTGCGCGCCGTGCTCCCAGTTGAGTTGGATCGTGTCGCCGACCTTGGCGTTCACGGCGTCGAGCAACGCGCGGTCGGCGAGCGCGGGCAGGGTGGGGGGCGTGGGCGACCCGGTACCGGTCCCGGGCAGCGCCACGAAGGCCGCGTCCAGGCCGGCGGGGTCCGGGGTGCCCGACGGCTCCGGGGAGCGCAGCACGGTGTGCAGCAGGTCGGGACCGCCGCTCTCCCAGCTGCAGGCCGCGGCCTGCCCGCCGTCGCCGTCGCCGCCGGGCTGCGGGGCGGCCCCGGCCTCCGGGGCCCGTCCGCTGCCGGGGCAGCCGAGCGTGGCCGGGTCGGCGGGGCCCGTGCCGGAGCGGAACCAGGCCTGCCCCGGCGGGAGCGCGAGGTCGGTCCGCTGTCCGCCGGCGACGGCGCCGATCCGCGGCAGGCGCAGGTCGAGGGTGGTGCGCCGGGTCAGGTCGCCGGGGAAGTGGACGCCGAGCCGGCTGAGCGTCAGCGGGTAGGCGCGCCGCCCGTTCTCGGCCAGGTCCACGGTCAGGGTGTGCGGGCGGCCGTCGGCCGGCAGCCGGACCTCCAGCCGGTCGGTCAGCCCGTCGGAGTCCCGGATCCAGAGCAGCAGGAGCAGGCCGCTCTCCGGGAGCGGCTGGTCGGCGGCGGCCTGGACGGTCACCTCCAGCGCGGTCGGCTCGCCCGGCACCGGGAGACCCTGCGCGGGGACGGTGGTGAGCGGCGCCAGCAGCGCCGGGGCCCGGCGGCCGTCCTGGTCCGGGCCCAGTGCGGGCAGTCTGCCGGAGGCCGCGGCGGCCGAGGTGTCGACGGCGACCGTCTGCACCACCCCGCTTCCCACGAAGGCCGACTGTTCGGCCACCGGGGTGAGCCCGGTGACGCCGGGCAGTGCCGCGAGCGTGGTGTGCCGCTGCGCGGGCGCGCCGGAGACCCCGGACAGCCGCAGGTCGGAGCCGACCGCGAAGGCGGCCCGGTCGCGGTCGCCGGCCGGCAGCGCGGCCAGCACCCCGGCGGCCAGGCTGCCGCACCCCACTGCCAGCAGCGTGACCAGGACCGGGACCGCCTGGCGGCCGGCGTCGCGGCTCAGCCGCCAGGCGCCCAGGGCGAGGACCAACCCGCGGGCCCGGCCGGCCGTCCGCTCCAGCAGTCGTCCGACCGGCGGCAGTACCCGTAGCAGCAGCGCCGCGCCCGCCACGGCCATGGCCGCCGGGGCGAGCACCAGCACCGGGTCGACCCGGGAGTCGAATCCGCCGCCCGCGACCACCACGCCCCGGTAGTGTCGAAGTTGGAGGAAGCCGAGGACCGCCAGGGCGAGCAGCGCCAGGTCCGCGCCCGCCCGCTGCAGTCCCGGCCGCCGCGGCCGGCGCCGTCGCAGCGCCCCCTGGGCGCCCGCGCTCCAGGCCCGCCGGGCGAGCGGCAGCAGCAGGGCGGCGTTCTGCACCACGAGGACGAACCCCGCGGTCCACCAGGCGGTCCGGCCGTCGTCCGCGGCCAGGCCGTGCACCCCGGCGCCGCGCAGGACGGCGGCGAGCAGCGGCTCGGCCAGCAGCAGCCCGCAGGCCGCCGCCGGCAGCGCGGCCGCCGCCCACTCGGCGGTCGCCACCGCGAGCAGCCGTAGCGAGCCGGCTCCCCGGGAGCGCTGCAGGGCCTGCTCGCCGGCGACCGCGTCGGCGAGCCCGCGTGCCGTCAGCACCAGGACCGTTGCGGCGAGTACGGCCAGCAGGGACAGCGGGACGGCGATCTCGGCCTTGACCGTGAGGGCCGGCACGACCTGGCCGTCGACCGCCGCGGGCAGTCCGCTGCGCACCGTGGTCTCGGCCAGCGCCGGGGCGGCGCCGCGGTACACCGAGCGGGTGCCGTCGCCGGCGGCGAGGGCGGCCACCCGGTCGCGCAGCGCCACGACTCCGGACAGGCTCAGCCGGTCGGTGTCGGGCAGGGCCAGCCAGACGGCCAGCGTGTGGCCGCTGAAGGCCGCCAGCCCGGTCAGCTGGGTGCCGTCGACGAGCATCGGGGCGCGGCCCGCGCCGTCGGCACCGCCGAGGCCGGCCCAGACCGCTGCGGCGGCCGGGTCGGGCCGGTAGACGCCGGTCACGGTGAGCTTGAGCGGGGCGCCGCTGACCAGGTCGCGAACGGTCGTGGTGCCGCCGCTGTCCAGGCCGAGCCGGTCGGCGGCGGCCTCGGGGAGGGCGACGCGCAGCCCGCCGTCGGCGGCGGGCGCGGCGGCGGGCGCGTCCGGCCAGCTGCCGCTGCGCAGCCGGGCGTAGCGGCCGGGGTCCGGCAGCGCCACCGGGAGTCCGGAGAGGACGGTGTCGGTGACCCGCTGACGTCCGGCGGGCGGCAGCGGCAGGTCGACGGCGTCCGAGGCGCGCAGTGCGGTCTCGGTGCGGAACGGGGTGCCCGCCATCGCCCGGACCAGCGCCACGCGCACCGCCCGGTCGGCCGCGGGCAGGCCCTGCGCCGTCCAGCGCGCGGACACCTCGACCGAGCGGCCCGCGTCGGCGGCGAGCCGCTGGCGCACCCCCGCGGTGGTGGCCGACTGGGCCAGCCCGGCCACCGCGGACAGCACGGCCGTCGCCACCACGATGCTCAGGGCCACGGCCGCCGGCACCAGACCGTGCCGTCCGACCCGGCGCCCCACCCGCGCCAGTACCATCCCATGCTCCCCTCGGCACCCACCGCGCCGGCGGCGCGCGCACCACAGGGCCACGTGCGGCGCAGAGTTGAGGTTCTATCACGAAGGACCGCATGTGGTCTGTACCAATCCGAACAGTGGACCCGCCCGGCCCGCTCCTGCGGCCGGACGGACCGCCGGGGCGGTCCGCCGCTGCCCGTCCGGGCGGGATCCCTGCCCGGAAGCGCAACGAGGGCCCGGCCGCCCGCGACGGGCCGCCCCGGGCCCCACGGCCCCCTGCCCGGACGCCACCCGCCGCCGTCTAGGCTCGGGGGAACACCGACCAGGGAGAGGGCGAACACACGTGGGCAGCTGGGAGCGCGCGCTGGACGCGGCCGGGATCGACGACCCGGGACTGCGCGACGACTACAGCCGCCAGCGCCGACAGGTCACGCAGTACAAGCGGGAGGCGGTACTGGCCGCCGGACTCCTCCTGCCGGCCCGGCTCGTGCCGCACGTGATCGCGGCCACCGCCTTCATGCACCGCACCGACAGCCTGCTCGACAGCGGCCCGCTCGACGAGCGGAGGGCGGCGTACGCGCGCTGGGAGCGGGAGACCGCCGACGGCCTCGCGACCGGTGGGACCGCCAACCCCGAGCTGCGCCCGCTGCTGAACACCGTCGCCGCGCACCCCGCCCTGCGCGACCGTGCGTCGGAGCACCTCGCCGGAGCCACCGCCGACCTCGACTTCGCCGGATTCGCCACCGAGGCCGACTACCAGCACTACGTGGACGGCTACTCGCTGCCCGCGTTCATGGTCGTCGCCACCCTGCTCGGCCCCGAGGGCGACCAGACGGCCTACCGGGCCGCCTGTCGCACCTTCATCGACGCCAGCCAGCGGCTCGACTTCGTCAGCGACCTCGCCGAGGACCTGGCCGACGGCCGCCTGACCATCCCCGCACAGGACCTGGACCGGTACGGGGTCACCCGTGCCGACCTGGAGCAGGCCCGCAACCTCCCGGCCGTCCGGGCGATGGTCACCGACCGGCTCGACCAGGTCGACCGCACCCTCGCCGAGGGCCGGGCCGTGATCGACCTCGTCCCGGCCGCCCACCGGCCCATGGTCCGCTGCATGATCGGCCTGGACGAGCTGACCAGCGCGGCCGCCCGGGCCGACATCCCCGCCCTGCTGCGCCGCTCGGCCGGCCCGGCCAAGCCCGCCGCCCTTCGCCTGCTCGGCCGCGAGTACCTCCGGGCGCGCCGCCTTCGCTGAGCGCCACCCGGGGCCGGACCGCGCCCCGGGTGGCCCCCGCGGCGCGGACCGCCCGGGCCGGACGACCTGGTCCGGTCCGGGAGCGGCCCGCGCGGCGCAGGGCGGTGACGGGGTCCGCTGCCTGGAACAACGGGGTCCGCTACCTGAACAGGCGGTCCCCGCCGGTGGCCATGCGGTGGGTCGCGCCGTGACGGTTCACCCAGTCACGGACGAGGTTGACGGCGTTGGCGCACTGCCAGCTGTCGTCGTACTCGCGCACGCCGGTGAAGGCGCCGTAGCCCGCGATGATGCCGTCCACGCGCGCGTCGCCCAGCAACTTGTCGACGTACCACGGGTCGTTGTAGGTGGTCGTCCAGGACAGCGTGGCCGCGAGCTGTCCCGCAGAGCGGTCCGCGGCGCCCTTCTTCAGTTCCGCGCACGTGTTGTAGGTGGGCTCGGTGCAGTTGCCGAACCCCTTGGTGATGTCGCTGTCGCCGTAGTCCATCGCCCGCCGGCCGGCCGGGAACCCGGAACCGGACCGGTCGAAGGCGTTCCGGACCTGGTCGCGGGTCCCGGTCGTGGTGATGCCCTCCAGGCCGCCGAGCCTGCCCTCCAGGCTCTGCCAGCCCCGGCCGCCCACGTCCGGGGTGTTGCCGCCGTGGTACTCGTAGAACCCGTAGAGCACCTGGATCCCGGCGGCCGTCAGCCGCTGCGCCTTGTCGCGCAGTCCGGCGACGCTGCACCCGCGGTTCTGCTGCTCCCCGCAGTAGTTCGGGTCCTTGATGTCCAGCCAGACCAGCGCCAGCCGGCGCCCCGCGTTGGCGTTGGAGACGATGCGGTCGATCATGCTGTCGAAGCCGGGACCCAGCCGGGAGTCACCGGCCGAGGAACAGTCGTGGTAGGCGCGCCATTCGTTCGGGTTCCACCAGGCGCAGACGTCGATCTCGATGCCGTTGGCGCCGTGCTTGAGGGCGGCGTCGACGCCGTCCAGGGTGTCGACCCGGTGCGCGATGGCGTAGACCGCGTGACGCTGGTCGGCCGCCGCCGCCGGGGTCGTACCGAGCGCGGGGGCTCCGATGATCCCGCACAGCGCCGCCACCAGCGCCGGCAGGATCCGCCGGCCGGCCCCGTGCCTGAGGTGAGTGATCAAGAAACGCACTCCTTCTGTCAACTGTCTGACGTGGACACCTCACTAACCTCGCCAACTGTACGTTGACAAACGGCACATGGACACGGGATCCGGGCAGGAGCGGTCCCCGGTTCCCCGCAAGGCGCGGGCACCCACCCCGTTACCTTCTTGGTGGCCCTGAAACGGGGCTCCTGGCCTCCGGGTCCGGCATGACTGTTGCCCCCTGTCGATCGCATGACCTGGGGGGTGGTGTCACCGGGCCCGGAGCACCGTCTGACCGCTGATGAGAGGCCTGACCGGCACCCGGCCGAGCGCAATGCCCGGCCACCTTCGGGTGTCGGGTCTGCGTAACGTGGATGCGCGCGAACGGTGCCGATGGGCGAGGCCAGGACGGCGAACGACCCTCGGGGGGTTCGGTGCTCGACACCAGTGACATCGCGGTCTTCCTCGGCCTGGACGTCGGCAAGGGCGACCACCACGGCCACGGCCTGACCGCCAGCGGCAAGACCGTCTTCGACAAGCGGCTGCCCAACAGCGAACCCAAACTGCGGGCCGTCTTCGACAAGCTCATCGCCAAGTTCGGCCGGGTCCTGGTCATCGTCGACCAGCCCGCCTCGATCGGTGCCCTGCCCCTGACCGTGGCCCGCGACGCCGGCTGCGAGGTCGCCTACCTGCCGGGACTGGCGATGCGGCGGATCGCCGACCTCTACCCCGGCGAGGCCAAGACCGACGCCCGCGACGCCCACGTGATCGCCGACGCCGCCCGCACCATGCCCCACACCCTGCGCGCCCTCGAACTCGCCGACGAGACCGCCGCCCAGCTCACCGTCCTGACCGGCTTCGACCAGGACCTCGCCGCCGAGGCCACCCGCACCAGCAACCGCCTGCGCGGCCTGCTCACCCAGTTCCACCCCTCGCTGGAGCGCGTCCTCGGCCCCCGCCTGGACCACCCTGCCGTCACCTACCTGCTGGAACGCCACGGCTCGCCCGCCGCCCTGCGCAAGGCCGGCCGCCGAAGACTCGTGACCCTGATACGCCCCAAGGCTCCGCGCATGGCCGAGCGCCTGGTCGACGAGATCTTCGACGCGCTCGACGAGCAGACCGTCGTCGTCCCGGGCACCGCCACCCTGGACGTGGTCGTGCCATCGCTGGCCCGCTCGCTCGCCGCCGTCCACGAACAACGACGCACCGTCGAGGCCCAGATCGGCGAACTGTTGGAGGCCCACCCTCTTTCGAAGGTCCTGACCTCGATGCCCGGAGTCGGGATCAGGACCGCCGCCGCCCTGCTGGTCACCGTCGGCGATGGCAGCAGCTTCCCCACCGCCGCCCACCTGGCCTCCTACGCCGGCCTTGCCCCCGCCACCAGGTCCTCCGGGTCCTCCATCCACGGCGAACACGCCCCGAGAACCGGCAACCGACTCCTGAAACGGGCCATGTTCCTCTCCGCGTTCGCCGCCCTGCACGACCCTGCCTCCCGGGCCTACTACGACCGGCAGCGAGCCCGCGGCAAGACCCACACCCAAGCGCTCCTCCGCCTCGCCCGCCAACGCATCAGCGTCCTGTTCGCCATGCTCCGCGACGGAACCTTCTACGAGACCCGCACCACTGAAACCGTGCCCGCATGACCCCTTCAGCCTTGACGAAGGACATAGAGGCACCCCCCCGCCACCGGCGCAGCCCCCTCCGCCGGCCGGGCGCGCGCTGCTACTCCAGCAGCTTTCCGCCCGTGGAATAGCTTGTGGACGCCGCCTGGCACCACCCAGCGACCAGGCCGGAGAGCGACCGGAGGAGCACATTGCCCAGGGAGGCGCCGTACCTTGCCGTGAGCGACGCACTGCGCACACGCGTCCTGGCGGGAGAGTGGGAAGTCGGGAGCCGCCTGCCGTCGCGGACGAGGCTCGCCGAGGAGTACGGGGTCGGACGGAACGTCACCCAGCGGGCCGTGGAACGCCTGATCGTCGAGGGCCTGTTGGAAGGACGCGCGGGTTCGGGCACCTACGTCCGGATCCCGTGCGAGCGCCTTCCGACGGTCCGCTCCCGGCACCGCGACCACCGCGCCGGCTTCGCTCCCCCCGCCCGGACGGAGGACCGGGGCAGGGCCGACGCCTGGGACGCGCACAGCCTGGTGCGCGTCCCGGCCACCGGAGCCATCGCCGAGCGGCTCGGCATCCGCCCGGGGGATCCCTGCGTCACCACGCACTACGAGTTCCTCGCCGACGGCCGCCCCGTCCAACTCTCCCGCTCCTGGGAGCCGATGGCCATCACGGGCGGCACGCCGGTCGTGCTCCCCGAGACGGGACCGTACGCGGGGAAGGGCGTCGTCGAGCGGATGCGCTCCATCGGCGTGGTGGTCGGCACCGTGGTCGAGCGGCCCCGCCCGGCCCGCGCCACCCGGGAACAGGCGCACCTGCTCGGGATCAGCCCCGGGGACCTGGTCCTCCGGATCGAGCGGACCATCTACGACACCGGCGGTCGCCCCGTGGAGACCGCCGACATCGTCATTCCGGACGGACGGCGGCAGGTGGTCTACGAGTTCGGCGTCGACCACCCGGTGCCGCCGGATCCCGCGGCACGCCGGACCACCACCGGGAGCCGGTGACCCCGTGCCCTCGTCTCCGCGCCCCGGACTCGTGCGCGACCCCGACTTCGGGCGCCTGCTCGCCGCGACCGCCGCCGGTCAACTGGGCGACCGCATCATGTTCCTGGCACTGCCGCTGGTCGCCGTCGCGGCCCTCGACGCCGACGAGCTCCACGTCGGGCTGCTGACCGCCATGGTCACCACGGGCTCGCTCCTGGCCGGACTGCCGGCCGGCGCATGGGTCGACCGCGTGCCGAAGCGGACGGTCATGATCAGCACCGACCTCGTACGGGCGCTGGCGCTCGCGACGATACCGATCGCGTGGTGGGCCGGCCTCCTCACCGTGGGCTGGCTCCTCGCGGTGGCCCTGGTCCACGGGGCGCTGACCGCCGTCTTCGACGCCGCGCACGTCAGCTACGTCCCGCACCTGGTGGGACGCGGGGATCTCGTCGAGGGGAACGCGAAGATCTCGGCGGTGCGCTCCGTGACCAGCATCGGCGGCCCGGCGCTGGCCGGCCCTCTGGTCGGCTGGGCGGGACCCCCTTCCGCGCTCCTGGCGAGCTCGTTGGGGATGGCGGTGTCCGGAGTCCTCGCGACCGGAATCCGGAAGCGTGAACAGCGCCCGGAGCCCGCCGGACGGCCCCCGCTGCTCCGCGACGTCAAGGAGGGCCTGACGTTCGTCCTCGTGAACCCCGTGGTCCGCGCCACCGTGCTGGGGGACGCGTTCTTCCTCGTCTTCCTGGCCGTGTACCAGGCCATGCTGCTGGTCCTGCTGCCCAGGGAGCTCGGCCTCGACTCCGCCGGCATCGGCCTCGTGCTGTCGGGGATGGGCTGCGGCGCCCTGGTGGGTGCGCTCTGCGCGAGGCGCCTGTCCGCGCGGTTCGGACCCGGTCCCGTCTGCTGGCTCGCGCCCCTCCTCACCTGCCCGCCGACGGTCCTGATGCCGTTGGCCCACCCCGGCTGGACCGTCCCCGTGGCGGCGGTCGGGCTCGCGGCCCTCTCCCTGGGCGGCGTCGTCCGCGTCGTCGCCCAGTCGAGTGTCCAACAGGCGCTCACCCCGGCCGGAATGCTCGGCCGGATGAGCGCGACCACCCGGTTCCTGTCCGGCTGCGGCCTGCCGGTGGGCGCGGTCCTGGGCGGAGCCGCGGGCGCCGCGCTGGGGGCGAGGACCACCCTGTGGATCGGCGCGGTCGGCATGACGCTGAGCTTCGTCCCCGGCTTCGCCTCACCGCTTCGCCGCATGCGCGGGGCACCGGAGGCGGAGGATCCCGGCCCCGCGTGCCCCGGCCCGCCCGACACGCCGTCCCCCGCCACCGGCCCGCCCGCTCGTCGGCTCGTCGGCGCGTGGCGGACCAGCCGGTGGCGGACCGACCGGCGGTGACAGATCAGCCGGCGGTGACGGATCAGCCGGCGGCCTGGCTGCGCGGCAGGACGGCGCGGACGACGGCACCCACGGGGGTGTTGGTGGCGGTGAAGGTGCCGCCCAGCGGTCCCGGTTACCCGGGACGCGCACCGGACGGCTGCGCCGCGCGGCCGGGCACGACGGAACGGCCCCGGCCCGGCGGCCGGAGCCGGACAGAGGCCCTGCGGGTGGTCCGCCCGGCGGGACGGTACCGGCGCCCTTCCTCAGCCGGGCAGGGCGAACAGCCGGACCAGATCGTGGAAGCCGTAGCGGCCCGGGGCCGGGGAGTCCAGCATCCCCGACCCCGTGAGCCGTTCGAGGATCAGGCCTGCGGCGGGCTCCGGGACGCCCAGTGCGGCGGCCGCCTCCGGTGCCGAGCAGACCGGGAGGGCGGCGAGCCGCCGGAGGGCGTCGACGAGGTCCTCCGGCAACAGCTCGTGGTTGCGGCGGAGCTCGGTCTCGACGGCGAGTCCCCCGACGCGCAGTTCGCCGAGCCGGCGGTGCTCGTCCCGCAACCGGCCGGCGACGGCCGCAACGCTCCAGGCGGGCCGGGCCGCGAGCTTGGTGGCCGCGACGCGCAGGGCGAGCGGGAGCCGCCCGCAGGCCGCCACGATCTCGTCGGCCGCCGCCGGCTCGGCGGCGATGCGGGAGCGACCGGCCACCGCGGACAGGAACTCCAACGACTCCTCCGGCGCCAGCCGGCCCAGGTGCACGGCGGACGACGCGCCGAGCCCGCCCAGTCGCGCGCGAGCCGTGACGAGCACCGCGCAGGACGGGTCGCCCGGCAGGAGCCGGCGCACCTGCCGTTCGTCCCGGGCGCCGTCGAGCACGACCAGGACCCGCCGTCCGGCGAGGAGGGTGCGGTAACGCTCCGCACGCTCCGCCTCGCGCCCGGGTATCTCCCCGGCGGGCACGCCGAGCGCGCGCAGGAAGCCCGCCAGCACCTCGGCGGGCTCGGCGGGCTCGCGCCCGGAGCCGTGCAGTTCCGCGTAGAGCTGGCCGTCGGCGAAGGCCGCACGGACGGTCCCGGCGGCCCGGACGGCGAGGGCGGTCTTGCCGACTCCCACCGCCCCCGAGACCACCACGACCGCCGGGCCCGGCCGGCCGGGGTCGACGAGGGCGCTCGCGACCAGCCCGACCTCGGCCGTACGCCCGGTGAAGTCGCCCACACCGGCAGGAAGTTGGGCAGGCACAAGCGGTGCGGCAGAAGACGCGGCTGCGGCTGCGACTGCGACTGCGACAGGAGTCGCGGACGCGGCTGCGGGCACGGTCGTGCCCGCCGGGGCGGGCGCGGGCGTCGTGGCGGGCACCGGCGGCGCAAGCCCGGGATCGGCGCACAGGATCTGCCGCTGCAGCCGTCGAAGGCCGGGGCCCGGCTCGGCGCCGACCTCGTCCGCCAGCACCCTCCGGGTGTCGGCGAACACCTCCAGCGCCTCCGCCTGCCGCCCGGCGCGGTACAGGGCGGTCATCAGCAACCCCCGCAGGCCCTCGCGCAGCGGATGCTCCGCCACCAGCACGGTCAGCTCCTCGACCAGGCGCGCGTGCCCGCCGAGGTCGAGTTCGAGGGCCAGACAGTTCTCGAGAACGGTCAGCCGCCGGCCGGCGAGCCGCTCGCGCTGCCGCCCGGCGTACGGGCCCGGCAGTCCGGAGAGCGCGGTGCCCGTCCACAGCGCCAGTGCCTCGCGGTGGCGGAGCGCCGCGGCCGACGCCTCCCCGGCGGCCCGGTGCCGCTCCCCCGCGTCCACCAGCCGGTCGAACTCCGCGGCGTCCAGAGCACCGTCCGCGAGGTCCAGGGCGTACCCGCCGCCCCGGGACACCAGGATCGCCGCCGCGTCGCCCCCTGCGGCGACGATCGCCGCCCGCAGCTTCGAGATGTGGTTGCGCACCACCGCGCCGACGGAGGCAGGCGCGCTCTCCCCCCAGACCAGGCGCGCCAGCTCGTCGGCCGTCACCACCTGCCCGGTGCGCAGCGCCAGCACCGCCAGTACCGCCTGACGCTGCCCCGAACCCGCGGCAACGTCCCGGCCGCCGTACCGGACCCGCGTCGGCCCGAGCACGGAGATCCGCAGCCCCTCCATGTCCCCCGCCTCCCCCGGCATCGGCGGAATTCTCCCACGTCCGTCGGGCGCGCCGCCCCGCGCCGGGGCGGTCCGCACCTCGCGGAGCAGGTAGGTTGGCCCGTCTCGCCCGGCTGTCGTGCCGCGGGGCGGGAACAGCAAGAGCGGACGGACGGAAGACGCATGACCAGCATTCGAATAACCCTGCTCGGCCCCGTACGGGCGTGGCGTGGCGACGCCGAGCTCCCGCTCGGCCCGGCCCAGCGGCGGGCGGTGCTGGCGATGCTCGCCGGCGCCGAGGGCCGTGCCGTCACCACCGAGGAGCTGATCGACGGACTGTGGGGCGAGGCGCTGCCGAACCACGCCGTCGCCGCGATCCGCAACCACGTCTCCCAGCTGCGCTCCGTGCTGGAGGACGACCGCACCGCACCGCGGGTGCTGGTCTCGGCCGGCGGTGGCTACGCCCTGCGGCTCGCGCCCGGCGCGACGGATCTGACGGTCTTCCAGCAACTGACGCAGGACGCCACCCGGCTCCGCGCCGCGGGCGACCCCGCCGCGGCGGCCGAGCGGCTGCAGCGGGCGCTGGACCTCCAGACGGGTGCGCCGCTGGCCGACATCCCCGGCGGCCATGCCGAACGACAGCGGGAACGGCTCGCCCAGCACCGCCTGACCGTCCTGCACGAACGCCTCGAACTCGACCTGGAGCTCGGCCGCCACAGCGAGGTGGTGGACGAACTCGGCGGCCTCGCAGCACGGTTCCCGCTGCACGAGGGGATCGCGGCGCTGCTGATGACGGCGCTGTACCGCACCGGCCGACGCTCCGAGGCCCTGGCGGCGTTCGGCCGCGTCCGACGCGCCCTGGATGCCGAGCTGGGGGTCGAGCCGACCCTTCCGCTGCGCGACCTGCACGAGCGGATCCTGCGACGCGACCCCGCGACGGCCGCGCCGGGCGCGACGGCCACGCCGGGCGCCGCCGGGCAGCGGGAGAGCCGTCCGGTCGCCGAACAGCTTCCCGCCGACGCCTCGGAGTTCACGGGCCGTCGCGAGCTGGTCCGCTCCCTGGTGCACCTGGTGGAGACCCCCTCGGCGTTCGCCCCGACGATCGTCGCGGTGGCCGGCATGGGAGGCGTCGGGAAGACCGCTCTCGCGGTCCACGTCGCCCGGCGGGTCCGCCACCGCTTCCCCGACGGACAGCTCTACGTCAACCTGCGCGGCGCCCGCCCCGACCCGATGGACCCCGGCGCGGTACTGGTCCACTTCCTTCGGTCGCTGGGCGTGCCCGAGAGCGCCGTCCCCGAGCAGCCCGAGGAGCGGTCGGCGCTGTACCGGTCGCTGCTCGCCCAGCGCCGCGTCCTGGTCGTGCTGGACGACGCCCGCGACCTCGCCCAGCTGCGTCCGCTCCTGCCGGGATCCGAGCACTGCGCCGTCCTCGTCACGAGCCGTTCGGGCCTGCTCGGACTGGCCCCCACCCGGCACGTGGACCTGGACGTCCTGGAACCGGACGAGTCGCTCGAACTGCTCTCCCGGATCGCCGGCCGCCGACGGGTCCAGGCGGAGCCCGCCGCCGCCCGTGAGCTGCTCGCGGCCTGCTGCCACCTCCCGCTGGCCATCCGGATCGTCGCCGCCCGCAGCGCCCTGCGCCCCGAGTGGTCGCTCGCCGCCATCGGGACCCGGCTGGCCGACCGGCGCCGGCGGCTGGCGGAACTGAGCGTGCACGACCTCGCCGTCGAGGCCTGCTTCCAGCTCAGCTACGACCAGCTGACGCCGGACGCCGCGCAGGCCTTCCGGTTGCTGGCCGTCCCGCAGACCGCCGACCTGTCCCTGCCGGCCGCCGCCGCGGCCCTGGAACTGACCGAACACGCCACCCTGGACGTCCTGGAGGACCTCGTCCACGCCGGTCTGCTGGAGTCCCCGGCCCCCGACCGGTACCGCTACCACGACCTGCTGCGCCTGTTCGCGCAGGCCCGGGCCGAACAGCTCGACCCGGAGGCCGTGCGCGCCGGTCTCGTCCTCCGGATGATCGAGCAGGCCGTGGCAACGGCGACCCACGCCTTCCGCGCCGTGCGTCCGGGCCACGCCGTGCCGGACGTCCTCGAGACCGTGACGGCGCCGGTCCTGACGCGGCCCGACCGCGCGGCCGGCCGCCACTGGCTGAACCAGGAGGGCGGGAACCTCCTCTCCCTCTCCGAGCAGGCGCTCGACATCTCCGGCGCCCACCGCGTCGTCGCCGACCTGATGCTCGCCCTCGACCCGCACCTGGAGAGCGGGTTCCGGTGGCGCGCGATCCTCGACGTCTGCCGCCGCACGATGCGCCAGGCCGCCGACTGCGGCGACGCCCGGGCCGAAGGCCGGGCCGGCTACATGCTCGGCGGCGGGCTGATGCAACTGGGCCTGCTGGACGAGGCCGAGCCGGTCTCCGCCCGGGCGGCCGAGCAGGCCCGGGCCTGCCGGGACCTGCCCGTGCTGGCCGAAGTCCTCAACGTCTGCGCCATGATCGCCCACCTGCGGCGGCGCACCGACGAGTCGTTGGTCCTGCACGGGGAAACGGTCCGGCTGGCCGCCGAGTGCGGCAGCACCTGGACCGAGGCCAACGCCCTGGCCACCAGCGTCGTCTGGCACCTGGCGTGCGGCGACACCGCGGCGGCCGATACCGCGGCCCGGCGGAGCCTGGCCCTGTTCCGGGCCGTCGACGATCCGTTCGGCGAGGTCTACGCGCTGCACTCGAACGGGCGCGCGGCCCGGATCCTCGGCGACACCGAGCGCGCGATCTCGCTGCACGAGCAGGGCCGGGCACTGGCCGACGCCCACGGCTTCCTGCTGTTCGAGCCGATGGCCCTGGTGCATCTCGCCAACTGCCACCTGGACGCGGGCCGGCCGGCCGAGGCGGCGGAGCGGGCCGAGCAGGCCGTGACGGCCAGCCGGCGGATGTACCGGCAGGACACCGAGACCATGGCGCTCGACCTGCTCGCCCGCACCCGCGGCGAGGTCTAGGGCAGACACGCCCTACGGGCCGGGCTCGTCCGACGGTGCGAGTGCGTCGGCCAGCCCGGGGCGGCCGTCGATGCCGAGCTTGCCGTAGACGTGGGTCAGGTGGACCTCCACCGTGCGCAGGCCGACGAACAGGTGCTGGGCGATCTCCCGGTTGGTCATGCCCTTGGCCGCCAGGCCGGCCACCCGGTGCTCGGTCGGGGTGAGCGCCGCCGGCCCGTGGAAGGACCGGGTGCGGGGGCGGTCACCGGCCGCGCGGAGTTCGTCCAGCGCGCGATCGGCCACCAGCGCGGCGCCGCAGCGGTGGGCCGCGGTGACCGCCTCCTTGAGGCACGCACGGGCCTCCGCCACCCGCCCGGCGCGGCGCAGCTGGGCACCGAGGTCGCCCAGGGCCTGGGCGTGCCGGGCCCGGCCCGGTGTGCCGGCCAGCGTCCGGACGGCTTCGCGCAGCAGGTCCAGCCCTTCCGGGCCGCCGGTGGCGAGGGCGAGCGCGCGCCGGGCGGCGCCGACGGCCTCGGGGACGCCCCACCGCCGGGCGAGTTCCAGTTCCTCCGCCGCCAGGGCCCGGGCCTGCTCGGGCTCGCCGAGTGCCGCGTGGACGAGGGCGGCCTCGGAGCGCCAGGGGTAGATCCAGGGGCAGCGCATGCCCCGGGCCTCGGTCCGCCGGCCGCACTCGCGGAAGTCGGCGAGCGCCTCCTCCGGGCGGCCCTGGGCCGCCCGCAGTCGGCCCCGGACCAGGTGGACGTAGTCGTTGATCCAGTGGCCGTTCAGGCCGGCGGTCAGGCCGGCGTGTTCCAGGACGGCCTGCGCCTCGTCGAGCCGGCCCTGCAGGACGAGTGCGTCGGCCAGGGTGGCCGCCGCGAGGACGCTGTGGCTGTGACGCGGGCCGACGCCGATCTCCCGGAGCGCCACCAGGGCGGCCTCCGCCTCGCTCTGGCAGTCCGGCACGCGGCCGAGCTGGCCGTAGACGGCCGCCCGGATGATGCGGCTGTGCGCGAGCGTGAAGGCGGAGCCGCGGGTCCTGGCCTGCTCCACCGCCGCGTCGGCGTGGTCGAGGGCCAGTTCCGTCTCCCCGGTGGCGCCGAGGAGGAGCACGGCGCCGGAGTAGACGAAGGACTCGTCGTCCGCCGGGTTCATCCCGTGCGTGAGCGCCTGCCGCACCAGGGTCACGGCTTCGGCCGGCGATTCGCCGCGCATGATCGCGCGCAGGCCCAGCAGTGCCGCCAGCGGGCGCTCGGCCGAGGTGCCGGCCGCATCCTGGATCCGCAGGTCCATCAGACGGGGCAGCACGCCGGGTGCCGCCCCGAGCTCGTGCAGACCGGCGTAGACGTGGTCGACCTCCAGCCGCAGCGCGAGGGCCGCGTCGGTCGCGCGCAGCGAGGCGGCGGTGCGTTCGAGCACGGCCAGTCCGTCCGGGTAGCGGTCCACGGCGAACAGTGCGCCGGCCAGGCGGCGCGCCGCGGCGGCCCGCTCGACCGGATCGCGGGACAGGTCCAGCCCCAGCCAGAGGTTGCGGACCGCCTCCGGGACGTCGAGGGCGAGGCCCGCCTCCCCCAGCCGGATCACCAGGGTCGCCCGCACCTCGTCCTCCAGCGGCTCGCGCAGCGCCCGGCGCAGCAGCGCGGCCGCGCGGTCGGCGGCGCCCGTGCGGATCGCCTCCGCGGCGGCGCGCTCCAGCACCTCGGGCACCCAGGGCAGGCCCAGCGACGCGTGGACGGCGTGGACGGCGGTCTGCTCGGCGGGCGCGCCCTGGGCGAGCATCAGCTCGGCGGCGCGCACGTGCACGTCCTGCCGGATGCTGGGCATGACGTCGGCGGCGAGCGCGATCGCGATCATCGGGCAGGCGAAGGCGGCGGCGTGCCCGGTCCGGCGCATCAGGCCGGTCCGCTCCAGTGCGTGCACGGCGTCCAGGACGGCCGGCTCCGGCAGGCCGGTGGCGGCGGAGACCACGTCGAGGGCCGGGGTGCCGCCGAGCACCGCGACCGCCTGGGCGACGTCCCGGGTGTGCGGTCCTGCCGTCGTGACGAGCGGGTGGAGGGCGCGGCCCGCGTCGGCCGGGACGAACCGGGTGATCCGGGCCGCGGTTTCCGGGTCGGGTCCGTTCCCGGAGGCCTTGATCGTGCGCAGCAGGGTGTGCAGCAGGAACGGGTTCCCGCCCGTCGTGGTCCGTACGACCTCGCGGAAGTGGTCGTCGCCGGGCCCGCCGAGGACCTCCGCGGTGGCAGCGGCGACGGAGTCCGCGTCGAGGGCGGTCAGTGCGACCCGGTGCCGGAAGAGCGGGGCCAGCCGGCCGAGGACGTCCGGGTCGGCCGGTGCCGGTGCGGGGCCGACGGTGGCGATGACGACCACCGGCAGTTCACCGGCCCGGCGGAGCAGGTGCTGGAGCCAGCGCAGGGAGGCCCGGTCGGCCCACTGGAGGTCGTCGATGCCGATGACGAGGCGGCCGCGGGCAGCGAGGTGCGCGGTCAGCCGGTACAGCCCGGTCAGCGTCGCGGCGGCCGGGTCGTCGGCGGGCGTGGACGGGGCCGCGGGCCGGTCGGGCCAGAGGAGTCCGGCGGCGTGCGCCGCCGGACCGGCGAGCGGGGCGCCGGTGCCGCCGATGATGCCGAGTGCCGGTTCGAAGAGCTGGCGGGCGACGCCGAGTTCCGCCCCCTGCTCGGACGGGTCCGCCCAGGCCGACAGGACGGTGTCGCCGTCGCGACGGGCCCACCCGAGTGCCTCGCGGAGCAGCGCCGTCCGGCCGGTGCCGAACTCGCCCTGGATCAGGACGGCCGTCCCGTCCGCCGCGCCCTGACGCAACAGCCCGTCCAGTGCTTCGAGTTCACGCTCCCGGCCGATCAGCAGGGGGTCGTCGGACCGGCGGCGCGGCCTGGCGGCGGCCGGGCCGGCGGCACGGGCGCGGGAGTGGGTCGTGGCGGGGGCGGACTTCACGGCGGAGAGATCAGGCATCGGTGCTCAAGGGTGCTGGTCGGTCTTCCGAACCGGCCGGTGGCCGGCTGACCGGCCGGGCCGGGCGGGTCGTCACGACCCGCCCGCTCCGGCCGGACCTGCATCCTTTCGGGCACCTGTAATCGCCCGATAAATTGTCGGTGCACCGAGTGGTTGTGGCCGCCCGGTGCACCGCCGTCGGCGGTGGTGTGTCAGCCCTGGCTGCCCGCGGGCGGGAGCTGGGACTGGATCAGGTTCATCACCGTGCTGTCGGCCAGCGTGGTGGTGTCGCCGACCTCGCGGCCCTCGGCGATGTCGCGCAGCAGGCGGCGCATGATCTTGCCGGAGCGGGTCTTCGGCAGCTCGCCGAC
>NZ_JBHJUK010000129.1:0-1240 GCF_042266225.1 Kitasatospora sp. NPDC056181 | reverse complement strand
GGGGTCTTGCCGGCGCCGATGTGTTCGCGGTACCAGATCCAGGCCTCGGGGTTGATCGGCTCGCCGACGCTGCCCAGGACCCGCAGGGAGGAGAGGTCGAACTTGGCGGGGATGTCGTCTCCCCACTTCATGAAGGTGCGGATCGCGGTGGGGGCGGTGTAGAGGATGGTGACGCCGTACTTCTGGACGATCTCCCAGAAGCGGCCCTGGTGGGGGGTGTCGGGGGTGCCCTCGTAGATGACCTGGGTGGCGCCGTTGGAGAGCGGGCCGTAGACGATGTAGGAGTGGCCGGTGACCCAGCCGATGTCGGCGGTGCACCAGTAGACGTCGGTCTCCGGCTTGAGGTCGAAGACGGCGTGGTGGGTGTAGCTGGCCTGGGTGAGGTAGCCGCCCGAGGTGTGCAGGATGCCCTTGGGCTTTCCGGTGGTGCCGGAGGTGTAGAGGATGAACAGCGGGTGTTCGGCGTCGTGGGCCTCGGGGGTGTGCTCGGTGGACTGGCGTGCGGTGATCTCGTGCCACCAGACGTCGCGGCCCTGGGTCCAGGCGGTCTCCTGGCCGGTGCGGCGTACCACGAGGACGTGTTCGACGCCGTCGGCCTTGGTCAGCGCCTCGTCGATGGCGGGCTTGAGCGCGGAGGGCTTGCCGCGGCGGTAGCCGCCGTCGGCGGTGATGACCAGCTTGGCCCGGGCGTCCTGGATGCGGGAGGCCACGGCGTCGGCGGAGAAGCCGCCGAAGACCACGGAGTGGGTGGCGCCGATCCGGGCGCAGGCGAGGATCGCGACGACCGCCTCGGCGATCATCGGCAGGTAGACCGCGACCCGGTCGCCCTTGGTGACACCGAGTTCCAGCAGTGCGTTGGCGGCGCGGGAGACCTCGTCCTTGAGCTGGGCGTAGGTGATCGAGCGGCTGTCGCCGGGCTCGCCCTCGAAGTGGATGGCGACGCGGTCGCCGTTGCCGGCCTCGACGTGGCGGTCGACGCAGTTGTAGGCCACGTTGAGGCTGCCGTCGGCGAACCACTTGGCGAACGGCGGGTTGGACCAGTCCAGCGTCTCGGTGGGCTCGACGGCCCAGCTGAGGCGGCGGGCCTGCTCGGCCCAGAAGCCCAGGCGGTCCTCGGAGGCCTGCGCGTACGCGGCCGCGGTGACGTTGGCGGCTGCGGCGAGCTCTGCCGGCGGGGCGAAGCGCCGCTCCTCCTTGAGCAGGTTGGCCAGGCTCTCGTTGCTCAACGCGCACTCCTCAT
>NZ_JBHJUK010000128.1:0-25458 GCF_042266225.1 Kitasatospora sp. NPDC056181 | reverse complement strand
GGGCGCCTGCGGGATCTTCCTGTTGGTCGGTGGCCCCCCCGCGGTGGAGGCCCCCCTGGCCCCCCGGGGGCTCGCGGACGCGGTGCGCCGCGACCCCTCGGCCGCCGTCTCCCTGGTCACCGACGCGGACGAGCAGCGCCAGCTCTGGGGGGTGCGCGAGGCCGGCGCCGGGATCGTCACCCGGCTGCCCGGCGGCGGCGAGGCCTGGCCCGGCTGGGAGGACTCGGCCGTCCCCCCGGAACGCCTCGGCGACTACCTGCGCGACCTGCGGGCCCTGCTGCGCCGGCACAGCCTGCACGGCGTCCCGTACGGGCACTTCGGCGAGGGCTGCGTCCACCTGCGGATCGACTTCCCGCTCACCGAGCCCCAAGGGGTTCTGGTCTTCCGGGAGTTCATGGAGCAGGCGGCCGATCTCGCGGTCTCGTACGGGGGTTCGCTCTCCGGCGAGCACGGGGACGGACAGGCCCGGTCCGAACTCCTGCCGCGTATGTACCGGCCGGAGATCATCGACCTGTTCCGCGGGTTCAAGCAGATCTGGGATCCGGAGAACCTGCTCAACCCGGGCGGCCTCGTCGACCCCCGTCCGATCGACTCCGACCTGCGCCACGCCGGACCGGTACGCGAGCTGCCGCTCGCCCTCCCCTACGAGCAGGACGACGGCAGCCTCGCCAAGGCCGTGCGCCGCTGCGTCGGCGTGGCCAAGTGCGTGGACCCGAACACCGGGGTGATGTGCCCGAGTTACATGGCCACCGGAGAGGAGCGGCACTCCACCCGCGGCCGTGCCCGGCTGCTCGCCGAGATGCTGCGCGGCGGGGCGATCCCGGACGGCTGGCGCTCGCCGGAGGTCCGGGAGGCACTGGACCTGTGCCTCGGCTGCAAGGGCTGCGCGAGCGACTGCCCGGTCCACGTCGACATGGCCACCTACCGGGCCGAGTTCCTGTACCAGCACTACCGGCACCGGCCCCGGCCCGTCCCCCACTACTCGATGGGCTGGCTGCCGCTCTGGCTGCGGGCCGTCGCCCTCGCCCCCGGCGCGGCCAACCTGGTCGCCCGCTCCCCCGCGGCCGGCCTGCTGAAGCGGCTCGGCGGGGTGGACCCGCGCCGGGTGATCCCGGTGTTCCCTCCCGAGACCTTCACCCGCTGGTACCGCCGCCACCGCGCCGCCCACCCGGCCCCGGCGGGCGCGCGACCCGTCCTGCTCTGGCCGGACACCTTCTCCGACCACCTCCAGCCCAACGTGCTGCGCGCCGCCGTCGAGGTGCTGGAACACCTGGGCTTCGACGTCCGGCTGCCGTCCGGCCCGGTCTGCTGCGGCCTCACCTGGTACTCGACCGGCCAGCTCGGCACCGCCCGGCGGGTGATGCGCCGCAGCCTGCGCACGCTGGCCGCCACCGGCCTGCCCGCGGACACGCCGGTGGTCGGCATGGACCCGAGCTGCACCGCCACCCTGCGCGAGGACCTGCCCCGCCTGCTCGGGTCCGACGGCCGCCCGCTCGCCGAACGGACCCGCACCTTCGCCGAGTTCGTCGACGAGTACGCGCCGGACGCCGAACTCCCCCGGGCTCCGGTCGACGCGATCACCCAGACCCACTGCCACCAGCACGCCGTGCTCGGCACCGCCGCCGACCGCCGGGTCGAGGCCCGGATGGGCCTGCGCAACCGGGTACTGGACTCCGGCTGCTGCGGCCTGGCCGGCAACTTCGGCTTCGAGCAGGGCCACTTCGAGGTCTCGGAGTCGATCGCCGAACGCGTCCTGCTCCCGGAGGTCCGGTCCGCCGACCCGTCCACGGTGATCCTGGCCGACGGCTTCAGCTGCCGCACCCAGATCTCCCAACTCGCCGGGGGCCGGCAGTCCCTGCACCTGGCGGAGCTGATGCAACAGGCACTGCACCGGAGTCACTGACGGAACGGATGCGTTGCCCCGACACCCTTTCCCCCGGGGAACCAGTGGAGTTGAATAACCGTCACCTGTTCCGGAACGCGAGGCCGAACGGCGATGAGGGGGTTGCGGGGGATGTTGGTGGAGGGAATGACGGCGCTGGCGGCGGCCGGAGGCGCGGGGATCGTCCAGGCGGCGGGGACGGACGTCTGGACCGCCCTGCGGGAACGCGTGGCCCGGCTGCTGGGCCGCGCCCGCCCGGAGGGCGAACGGGCCGTCCTGGAACGCCTCGACCGGACGCAGGAGGCCCTGGCGGCCGCCGCGCCCGGCGAGCTGGACCAGGTGTCCGGCCGGCAGGCAGCCTCCTGGCAGACCCGGCTGGAGGACTTCCTGGACGAACTCGCCCCGGAGGAACAGGCGCAGGCCGCCGGAGAGCTCCGCGCTCTGCTCGACGAGGCGGCCGCCCCCGAGGCGGCGGCCTCCGTCCGGGCCGAGAACAGCGGTGTGACCGCCGGCCGGGACATCGGCAACCACGGCGGCGCCATCGGCCGCGACTTCGCCGGCCCGGTCACCATCGGCACGCCCGACCGCCCTACCCCGCCGGGAGCGGCCCCGCGCTGACCGCTCCCGGGGCTCGTCCCGGCCCCGCCGCCCCGCACGGCGGCGTGTACAGCCAGCGCGACCTCCTCAACTCGGGCGGTGTGGTGGCGGAGTCCGTCCGCGACGTCCACCTCCACGACCACCGGACCGCCACCGCCCCCGCCCCCACCGCCGTCGCCTGGCCGGTCCAGGTCGGCGCCCTCCCGGCGCTCGCCGACTGCTTCCGCCACCGGCCTGCCGTCGACGGCGCACTCGCCCTCCCCGGCGGGCCCGCCCCGAACGGTACGGCCCCGAGCGGCACGGCCCCGAACGGCACGGCCGGTGTGCACGGTGCAACCGGCGTACCCGGCACGCACGGCGCACCCGGCACGGCCGACCGTCACGGCGCACCCGGCACGCTCCGGTCGGTGGTGCTCAGCGGCCCGGCCGGCACCGGGAAGACCCAAGCCGCCGCCCACCACGCCCAACTCGCCCTCCGAACGGGCGCGGTGGACCTCGTGGTATGGGCAGCCGCGGACAGCGCCGCGTCGATCCGGCACGCCTACGCGACGGCCGCCGACCGGCTGGGCCTCGGGGGCGGGCCGGCGACGGCGGAGCACCTGTTGTCCTGGCTGAACACCACCGGCCGCCGCTGGCTGATCGTGCTCGACGGCCTGGCCGACCCCGCCGACCTGCCAGGCCTCTGGCCCTCCCCGAGCGCCACCGGCCGGGTCGTCGTCACCACCCGCCGGACGGACCAGGAGCTGCGCACCAGCCGGCGCCGGCTGGTCCGGGTCGGGTCCTTCACTCCCGAGGAGGCCGCCGGCCACCTGGCGGACCTGCTGGCCGTACACGACCTGGCCCTGCCCGAAGGGGAGTTGGCCGCACTCACGGCCGGATCCGGCAGCCTCCCCGCCGACCTGGCACGGACCGCCGCCCGGATCGTCGCCGGCCCCGGTGCCCGGGCCGGGCTCCACCCGCGCCGGGGAACCGTCGGCTCCGGCCGGCCCGGCGACTGCGACCTGTGTCGGCTCCCGCCCGAGAACGCCACCATCGCCCTCCTCCACGCCCCCGAGGACTCCCTCTGGGCGCACTGGGCCGAGGCCGTCCTGCGCCGGGCCGGCCTGCACGTCGTCCCGGCGGCGGCCGAACAGACGCTCACCCTGCTCTCCCCCGCGTTCCTGCGCGAGCGCCCGACGCCGGGCGGCCGGTCTCCGGGCTCACCCGACGTCCTCGGGCCGCCCGGCGTCCTCGTGCCGCCCGACGTCCTCGTGCCGCCCGACGGCGGACCCGTCGCGGACCCCGGCCGGGCCGTTGCCGTCCGGATCGAGCCGGTGCCCGTCGACGGCCCGGTGACCGACCTCGTCGGACTCGGCCCCGAGCAGGCCGCGACGGCGCTGCTCGCCGCGCTGGGCATCGCCGACCGGGCACCCGACCTGACGGGCCTGCGTCACCCTGGCTCCGTCCCCGCCCACTTCAAGGTGCCGCCCCGCCATCCGTCCTTCACCGGCCGCCAGGCGGTGCTGGAGCACCTGCACCGGCAGCTCGGCGCCGGGGTGGCAGCCGTCCTGCCCACCTCGCAGACCCTCTACGGACTCGGCGGGATCGGCAAGACCCAGCTCGCCCTGGAGTACGCCCACCGCTACCGGGCGGAGTACGACCTGGTCTGGTGGATCGACGCCGAGCAGACCGAGTCGGTGGCCCTCGCCCTGGCCGGACTCGCCCGGCGGCTCGGTCTGCCCGTCGGCGACTCGGTCGCCGAGGGCGCCGAGGCCGCCCGGGAGGCGCTGGGCCGCGGCATCCCGTCCACGCGCTGGCTGCTGGTCTTCGACAACGCCGACGAACCGGCCGACCTGCGGCCGTACTTCCCCGACGGGCCGGGCCGGATCCTGGTCACCTCCCGCAACCTCGGCTGGACCAGGGCCGCCAGCGCGCTGGAGGTCGACGTCTTCACCCGCCGGGAGAGCACCGAACACCTGCGCCGCCGGGTCCGCGCGCTCCCGGCCGACGACGCCGACGCGGTGGCCGAGGCCCTCGGCGACCTGCCGCTGGCCGTCGAGGTCGCCGCGGCCTGGCTGGACGCCACCGCCATGCCCGTCACCACCTACCTCGCCCGACTCCGGCACGCGCTGTCCGCCGAGGGGGCCTTCGACTACCCGCGCTCGGTGGCCGCCGCCTGGGGCGTCTCGATCGGCCGGCTGCGCGTGCAGTCGCCGGCCGCCGCCCGGCTCCTGCAACTCTGCGCCTACTTCGCACCCGAGCCGATCTCGACCCGGCTGCTCTACAGCGACCGGATGGTCGAGGCCCTCGCCGAGTCCGACCCCGCGGTGGAGGACGCCTTCGCGGTCGCCGCCGCCGTCCGCGCCCTCGGCCGCTACTCGCTCGCGCGGGTGGACCCCGAGGCGGGCGGACTCCAACTGCACCGGCTGGTCCAGGCCGTGGTGCGGGACTCGGTGACCGGGATCGACGCGCAGCTCGAGACCAAGCACCGGGTGCACCGCGTCCTCACCGGCGCCCGGCCCCTCGTCGGCGACACCGACGACCCCGCCAACTGGCCCGCCTTCGAGGAGATCTGGCCGCACCTCTACCCGTCCCAGGCCCACGTCTGCGACGAGTGGGAGACCCGCACCCTGCTGATCGACCGCGTCCGCTACCTGTGGAAGCGCGGCGAGCTGGCGCAGGCCCTGGACCTCGGGCGGTCACTGGAGGAGCTCTGGGTCGAGAAGCTCGGCGAGGACGACCGGCAGACCCTGCTGCTGCGCTTCCAGCTCGCCAACGTGCTGCGGGCGCAAGGCAGGTACGCCGAGGCGCTGGCGCTCGACGAGGCCACCCTGGAGCGCCAGCGGGCCCTGCTCGGCGAGCACCACCCGTACACCCTGATGACGGCCGGCTCGCTCGGCGCCGACCGGCGGGCCCTCGGCCGGTTCCAGGCCGCACTCGACCTCGACCGCGAAATCCTCGACCGGTTCCGCGAGTTGTTCGGCGACGACAACCCGCGCACGCTCTCCATGGCCAACAACCTGGCGATCGACCACCGGCTGGTCGGCGACAGCGAGGCCGCCCGCGAACTCGACCAGGAGACCCTCGACCGGCGCACCGCCGTCCTCGGCCCGCGCCACCCGTACACCCTGTCCACCAAGACCTGCCTCGCCCGCGACCTGTACGAGCTCGGCGACTTCGAAGCCGCGGTCGCACTCCTGCGGGAGGTCATGGCCGACCTCGAAGGCGTCCTGGAGCCCGACCTCCCGGAGCACCTGCGCAACGCCACCCTGCTGGGCGCCGTACTCCGCCGGACGGGGCGGCTGGCGGAGGCCCGCCGGATCACCGACGCGGCCTTCGACCGCTACCAGGAGCGGTACGGCGCCGACGCCCCCGACGCGCTGGCCTGCTCGCTGGGCCGGGCCGCCGACCACAGCGCCGCCGGCGACCACACGGCCGCCCACGACCTGACCGCGCGCGTCCACGCCGCCTACCGGCGGATGTTCGGCGACGAGCACCCGTTCACCCTGGCCTGCGCCAACAACCTCGCCGTCTACCTGCGCCGTGCCGGGGACGGCGGCGCGGCCGCCCGGGTGGGGCGTGCCACGGCGGACGCCCTGACCCGGACGGTCGGGCCGGACCACCCGTTGACCTTGCGCGCGACGGTGAACCTCGCCAACGCCCTGGCCGACGAGGGCCGTTACGGCGAGGCCGGGCGGCTCCACCGCCAAGCGCTCGACGGGCTGGCCCGCCGCCTCGGGCCGGACCACCCCGACGCCCTCGCCTGCGCGGCCGACCTGGCGCTCGTCCTTCTCAAGAGCGCCGACGACCCGGCCGCCGCCGAGCTGCAACGGCAGGCCGCCGCGGACCTCGCGCGCCGCCTCGGCGAGGACCACCCGGAAACTCTCGCGGCCCGTGCACTGCGGCCCCTCGACCGTGTACTGGAGACCCAGCCGATCTGAGGGCGGGGCCGGCGCAGCGCTCGGCATGCCTCGGCGGTCGGCATGCCTCGGCGGTCGGCACGCCTCAGCGCTTGACCGCCACGCCCCCGTACATCGCGATGTCCTGGTCGCGGACCGGGGCGGCGTCCGCGTCGGGCCGCCAGCGGTGGACCAGTGTGACCCCCGGGTCGAGGAGCTCGTAGCCGTCGAAGAAGGCGAGCGTCTCCTGCCGGTCGCGGATCTGCAGCGGGATGCCCCGCGCGTTGTACTCGCGGCCGACACCGCCGACGCCCACCGGGTCGGTGTCACCGGTGAAGACGGTCAGGGCCAGGAAGCTGCCCGGGGCCAGCTCGTCCATGAAGCGGCGCACGATGCCCTGCGGGTCGTCCTCGTCGAGGACGAAGTGGACGATCGCGATCAGCGAGAGCGCCACCGGCTGCGAGAGGTCCAGCACCTCGCGCAGCTCCGGTGCGCCGAGGATGGCGTCGGGGTCGCGCAGGTCGGCGTCGACGTAGCAGGTCCGGCCCTCCTCCGTGCTCGACATCAGGGCCCGCGCATGGGTCAGCACGATCGGGTCGTTGTCGACGTAGGCGACTCTCGCCTCGGGGGCGATGCCCTGCGCGATCTCGTGCACGTTGGGTGAGGTCGGGATGCCGGTGCCGATGTCCAGGAACTGGCGCACCCCGTGCTCCTCCACCAGGTTGCGGACCACCCGCTGCATGAAGGTCCGGGTGGTGCGCATCGAGACCGGCAGTGCCGGCCACGCCTGCACGGAGGCGTGGGCCGCCGTCCGGTCCGGCTGGAAGTTGGTCTTGCCGCCGATGAGGTAGTCGTAGACCCTGGCCGAGTGCGGCACGTCCATCCGCAGATCCACCGTGGGCCAGCGTTCCTCCCGCGTGTTCCGTGACACCCAACCCATGTTCGGCATGCGTCGCCCCTCCCAGGTCGCCCGTCGCGCCGGCGCCGGCCGCCCCGGTGGCAGGCCTGGTGCGTCGTCGTGCGCATGGTAACGGTGACTACTGAACAGGGCTTGCCAGTTCCCGCGTTGAGGGAATCGCCGCGCGGTCGGCCGACGCCGACACGCGCGCCGCACGAACCACTGACACCGGGCTCCCCCGACCGCCAGAATGACGGCATGACGCTGACCACCGCCGAGGCGGACAAGATCCTCGCCGACAACTTCGCCCCCTGGGTCCGGTCGCTCGGCCTCTCGGTGACCGAGACCGGCCCGCGGCACGCCGTGCTGCGGCTTCCGTGGTCCGGGGAACTCGCCCGCGAAGGAGGGGGGTTGTCCGGCCAGGCGATGATGGCCGCCGCCGACACCGCGAGTGTCGTGGCGGTGTCGGCGGCGCTGGGCGGCTTCGGGCCGATGACCACCGTCCAGCAGTCGACCAGCTTCCAGCGTGCCGTCACCGGCCGGGATGTCCTGGTGCACGCCCGGGTCACCAAGCTGGGGCGGCGGATCGCCTTCCTCGACATCACCCTGACCGCCGAGGGCGAGGACGAGCCCGCCGCCCATGCCACCACCGTGTACGCGCTGGCCGGTTGAGCCGCGACGCCGGTCCGGTGCCGTGCCGGTTGAGCCGCGACGCCGGTCCGGTGCCGTGCCGTGCCGGTTGAGCCGGGACGCCGGTCCGGTGCCGTGCCGATTGAGCCGGGACGCCGGTCCGGTGCCGTGCCGATTGAGCCGGGACGCCGGTCCGGTGCCGTGCCGGTTGAGGCTCGGTGCCAACGCCGGTTGAACCCGGTGCCGGCGCCGCTCTGACCCCGACGCCGGCCGAGCCGCGGTGCCGGTCAGACGCCCTGCGGCTGCTGCACCTCCGTCGACCTCGGCTCCTCCTCCGCGCAGACCGCCGAGACGAACTCCGCCAGCCGGGCCTGCGGAAGCCCGCGGGCGATGTCGGCCTCGCTGATCATCCCGACGAGCTCGTGCTCCGGGTGGTTGATCACCGGCAGCCGGCGCACCCGGTACTGCTCCATCACCCGCAGCACCTGCTCGGCGTCCTCGTCCGCCTCCACGGTCATCGGCCGCCCCTCGGCCAGTTCGCCGGCGGTGACCGCCGCCGGGTCGCGGCCCTCGGCGACGCACTTCAGCACGATGTCCCGGTCGGTGACGATGCCCAGCAGCTTCTGCCGCTCACCGCAGATGGGCAGCGCCCCGACGCCTCGTTCCTTCATGATCCGGGCTGCCGTGGCGAGCGTCTCGTGCTCGCGGATGCACTCCGCGCCCGGGTGCATGATGTCGCTGGCTCTGGTCATGATCGGCCTCCTGATGTGCCTGCCCCTGCCACTCCTGCCGGCTTCGGCCGCCGCTTGCCGGATCCCGCTTACTCCATCCTGGTCCGCCCCCACTGGCCCCGCCACCGGGCTCGGGGCCGGTGGCGGGGCCAGGGCCTCGGGGGCAGTCCTCGGGGCCGGTCCTCGGGGCCGGTCCTCCTACGACGGCTCCGGACGGCCCCCGTTCGGCGGCGGGTCCGGCGGCGGGTCCAGCGGCGAGTGCTCCAGCAGCTCCTCCAGCGGCGGCAGTTCGAGCTGCTCGACGGCCGGCAGCCGCAGCTCCTCCGCCGCCGGGCCGACCGCTCCGGCGTCGTCGCCCTCCCCCTTCCGCACCGACTGCCGGTGCACCTCGCCCGCGCTGTCCAGGAACCGCAACAGCTCGACCGGGAAGGGCAGCACCAGCGTCGAGTTCTTCTCCGCCGCCACCTCCACCACGGTCTGCAGCAACCGAAGTTGGAGCGCCGCCGGGGTCGAGCTCATCACCGCCGCCGCCTCCGAGAGCCGGGCCGACGCCTGGAACTCGCCGTCCGCCGTGATGATCCGCGCCCGGCGCTCCCGCTCGGCCTCCGCCTGCCGGGACATCGACCGCTTCATCGACTCCGGCAGGGCGACGTCCTTGATCTCCACCCGGTCGATCTCGATGCCCCAGCCGAGCGCCGGGCTGTCGATCATCAATTCCAGGCCCTGGTTGATCGGTTCGCGGTTGGCCAGCAGGTCGTCCAGCTCGCTCTTGCCGATGATCGACCGCAGGGAGGTCTGCGCGACCTGCGAGATCGCGAAGTTGTAGTCCTGCACGTTGACGGTGGCCTTCACCGGGTCCTCGACCCGGAAGTACACCACCGCGTCCACCCGCACGGTCACGTTGTCACGGGTGATGCCCTCCTGCGCGGGGATCGGCATGGTCACGATCTGCACGTTCACCTTGCGCAGCCGGTCGGCCACCGGCATGAGCATCACCAGCCCCGGGTCCCGCACCTCCTCGCGCACCCGGCCGAAGCGGAACACCACCCCGCGTTGGAACTGCTGCACGACCCGCAGGCTCAGCCCGGCCACGACGGCCGCCAGCACCATGACCCCGACAATGATCCCCACAACCAGATCGACGACCATCACGGCCTCCTCGCGCGCACCAGCGAGTTCCGGCCGTCGCCGTCCCGGCCGGGCCGGGGGCCGCCGGAGCAGCTGATTCCACGCTACGCCTGCGCGGGCGCCGCCGGAACGCGCGGACTCCGCAACCGCGGCCGCCGATGCCCGCAGCGGGCCCCGGAGCGGTCCTAGGATCGACCCATGCCGCAGCCCGCCGCAGCCCACGGCCCCGCCACGGACCCCGACGACCCGCGCCACCCCGCCAGGGACCCCGACGACCCGCGCCACCCCGCCGCGGCCGCCGCCCGGGCCGACGGGCTCGCCGCCCTCGACCGGGTGGTCACCGGCTGCCGGGCCTGCCCCCGGCTGGTCGAGTGGCGTGAGGAGACCGCCCGCACGAAGCGCCGCGCCTACCTCGGCTGGGACTACTGGGCGCGCCCGATCCCCGGCTTCGGCCCGCCCGACGCCCCGCTCGTCCTGGTCGGCCTCGCCCCCGCCGCCCACGGCGCCAACCGCACCGGCCGGATCTTCACCGGCGACCCCTCCGGCGACCTGCTCTACGCCGCGCTGTACCGGCTCGGGCTGGCCAACCGCCCGGAGTCCGTCCGGTACGGCGACGGGCTGGTCCTGGACGGCGTCCGGATCACCGACCCCGTCCGCTGCGCACCGCCCGACAACAAGCCCACCACCGCCGAACGCGACACCTGCCGCCCGTGGATCGTCCGCGAGCTGGAGCTGATGCGGCCCACCGTCCGGACCGTGGTCGCGCTCGGCGGCTTCGCCTGGCAGGCGCTGCTGCCCGCGGTCGAGGCCGCCGGCTGGCTGCTCCCACGGCCCCGGCCCGCCTTCGGCCACGGCGCCCACGTCACCCTGCCGGCCCGCGACGGCGGCCCGCCGCTGGAGCTGTACGGGTGCTACCACGTGAGCCCGCGCAACACGAACACCGGCCGGCTCACCACCCCGATGCTGCGCGACCTGCTCCGCACCGCCGCCCGGTCGGCGGGTCTCGCACCGAGCGGGGAAACCGGCGGTGAAACAGGCGACGAAACAGGCGGCGAATCGGGCGGGGAACCGACCGGGCAGGAGTAGCCCGCCCCGGCGGCCGGACGCTCCTCAGCCGAAACGCGCCAGCTTCCGCCCCGCCGCGCGCTCCCAGGTCGGTCGAAGCTCCCGCCGCGCCGCCGCGCCCGCCGCCAGCTCGCGCTCGTACAGCACGCCGTACCCGAACGGCTCGCCGGACCCGTCCGCGTTCTCCCGCAGCGCGGCCGCCGCGACGACCGCGTCCTGGTGCTCGCCGAGGACGTCCTGCACGGCCTTCATCCGCTCGACGTACCGTTCCGCCGCCTCCCCCGCCACCGGCACCGCCGTCTCCCCGGCGTACCGGGCCCGCTTGGCCGCCTTCCGCGCCTCGTGGAGTGCCTCGTCCCGCGCGGCGCCGTCACTCGCGGCGCCGTCCCGCCTGCCGCTGTCCCGCCCGCCGCCGTCCCGCTCGGGGGCCAGCGCGCGCCGCACCCGCTTCGCCGTCCGCCGCTGCTCCCGTGCCGCGATCCGGGCCAGCTCCGGCCCGGCCCGCCGTGCCGCCCGTCCGCGCAGGGGCGGGTCGGCGAGCAGCACGGCCAGCCCGTCCGCCAGGGCGCGCCGCCGCGGGCTGTCGAGCGCGGCCACGATCTCCGGCCAGACCCGCTGGTACTCCGCCCGCGCCCAGAGCTCCAGCGCCCCCGCCACCCGCTCCGGGCCGCAGGCCGCCGGCAGCTCCCGCGCCCGCCCCACCAGCCGCTCGCCGAGCACCTCCCGGTCCCGCGCCCGCCCGAGTGCGGCCGCCAGCCAGCGCAGTTCGGCCACCAGTTCCTCGGTGGCCCCGACCTCGAACAGCCTCCGGTAGGTGCGCAGCGCACTCCGCAGCCGTCGGCAGGCCACCCGCATCCGGTGCACGGCGTCGGGTTCGTCCGCCCGCACCGCGTCGTCCAGCCCGGCCAGGACGGCGGCCTGCGCACCGATCCGGTCCAGCACCACAGCGCCGACCGTGCTCTCACCTGCACCCATCCGCGCACACCCCCTCTTCGGGGTCCGAGGGTCGTGCCATCGGCGTCCCGCCGTCCGGGCGGCGCGTCCGGGCCCGCCCGGGGAACGCCTTCCAGGCTAGCCCGCCTCGCCGTCCCGAGCCCTGAGCACCGGGCGTTCGGCGGGCCAAACCCCTCGTCGTCGGTAAGCACGACATCGGAAACACCTGCGTACAACCACAGGCGTACGGCCCCGGTCCGACCCGCCGGCCGGGCCTCGGCCCATGGCCGGACGCGCATCGTGGCGGACGGCGACGGCGGACAAGGTGGACCGGCCGCTCAATCGTCAAGACGGGATCGTTTCATGACGATCCGTCACCACCGCGTAAGCACCGCGCCGGCTGACCCTGCCCGCGCCCACCGGCCCGCACCCGTCGGCAAGCACAACCGCGCTGCACCTCACCGACCCCCGGCGCCCCGACGGCTGGGCGCCCACCGCCCGCCCCCGCGAGCTGACGGTCCAGCTCCGGTCCCCGGCCGCCTGCGCCTGCGGACGCCCTCGGGAGCCATGGACCGGGACCGTGGACCGGGACCGCCGAGCAGATCCGTCCGGAGACCGACTTCCTCGGCGTCACCCCGGGCCGGCCGGGCAGGCCGCTCGCCCACGCCCGCCGGGACGTCCCCGCCGAACAACACCGCCTGCCACCCGGTCGTCCTCTACTCACCCGGCTCCCGGGGGACCGGAGCTTCGGCACCGTCCTGGCCGGGGAGCTCGCCTCGCGCGGCCACGTCGTCGCCGCGACCGACCACACCCTCGACGCCGGCGAGGTCGCGTTCCCGGACGAGCGGCTCGACGTCCGCAACACCCCCGCCGCCACGCCATGGCCGACACCCGCCTCGTCCTCGACCGCCGCACCGACCTCGTGGCCGACGACGACCGCGAACTGCTCGACCACGCCGACGGGTGCCCGCTGCCGGGCGGCCGCGGCGCGGCCCTGGACCTCACCTCCGTCGGCTTGTTCGGCCACTCCATGGGCGACGCCACCACCGTCCGGCCCCTCCCCGACGCCCCGCGCGTCCACGCTGGGGCCCCTGGACGGCCCGGTCTTCGGCACCGCGACCGACGGCGTCGACCGCCCCCTGCTGTTCATGGGCGCCGACGACGTGCACCCGGAGCGCGACGCCATGTGGGACGCCCTCTGGCCCCGGCTCGGCTCGTGGCGCCGACAGGTTGCGCTCGCCCGCTCCGGCGATCTCGCCGTCAGCGACTGCTTTCCCGCTGCCGCAGGCCCAGCCCGTGGCGGCCCGGCCCGCCGACCGCCTGGAACGCTTCCTCGGCACCGGCACCGGCACCGGCACCGGCGCCGACGACGACGGCCGTGCCGTGGCCGCGCAGCGGGCGTACCTGACCGCCTTCTTCGACCTCCGGCGCCCGCCACCGCCCGACCGCCCTCTTCGACGGCCCGTCGGCCCGCTTCCCTAAGGTCCTCCTCCGCCGCTGAGCCGGGCACGCCCGCGCTACGGCCGCAGCTGGACCGCCAGGGACATCGTGTAACCGACCAGCGCGGCGAAGAAGCAGACCGCCGTCACGTAGCGCGGGGTGAAGGGCAGGCCCGCCAGGGCGGGGTACAGCAGGACGGCCAGGCCGGCGGCGAGGTCGGCGGCGTAGAGGGCCCGGGGCGGGACCAGGCCGGTGGTGTGGGAGGCCCAGCCGGTGGCGATCAGGAAGCTGGTGAGCAGGATGAAGCCGGAGAGCAGGCCGGAGCCGATGCTGGAGAGGGTGGCGTGCGGTTCGGGCGGGATCTCGCCCTCGGGTACTGCGGGGCGCAGACGGTGGGCGACGGCGAGGCCGGTGACGGCGACCGCGATCGCTCCGACGGCGCTGAGCAGGGGAACGGGGTTCATCGGCGGCTCCGGTGGGTGGGGTGGCCGAGTGCCGCGGTGAGCGCGGCCGGGACGAGGGCGGTGAGGAGCAGGACGGCCGTCCAGGCGGCCGGGTCGAGGGCGGGCGCGGACGGACCGGCTGCGGGTGGCGGCGGCGCGGCGACGACGGTGACGGCCACGGTGGGTGACGGGCCGGGGGGCGGGGCCGCCCACGGCACGGCCGGGGGTTCGGACCGCGCCTCGGACGGGCCTCCGGGTGCTTCGGCGGGCTTCGCCGTCCGGGGCACCGGCGGTGCGGGTGTGGGTGCGGCCGTGGTCCGCGGCGGCACCGGCCGGGCCGGCGACGGGCCGGTCACCGGCGGTGCGTCGACCGTCCGGGGTACGGCCGCCGGCGAGGGCGGGGCCGTGGTCGCCGGCGGCACCGGAGCCGAGGCCGGTGCCGAGGGCGTGGCCGGAGCCGACGGCGCGGCCGTCGGACAGTGCGGCACGTGCGGCACGTGCGGAACGTGCGGAACGTGCGGCGCATGCGGAACGTGCGGAAGGTGCGGCACGTGCGGAAGGTGCGGAGGCTCCGGCAAGTCCGGTAAGTCCGGCAGCACCGGCGGCGGGTGCAGCGTCGGCGGCACGGGCGGCGCGGGCGGCCGGACGGTCGGCGGAGCCGGTACCGCCGGCAGCAGCAGAGTCGGAGCCAGAGTCGGAATCGGGATCAGCGGCGGAGTCGGAATCGGTGTCGCCAGGCCCGTGGCAAGCACGGTGGCCGTGGCCGTGGCATGGTCCATCGCCCGATTGTCGGACCGCTCCCGCCGCCGACGGCAGCCCCTGACGGCCCGTCGGGCCCCCGCGCCGCCGCAAACCCATCCCGCCGGTGAACTCCGCACCGCTCCGCCACGAACGAACGGCCGCCGCCGGGCCATCTGTTCCCCCGGAGCCGGACCGGTCCCGGACGCGCCCTCGTGCCGGATGTAAACGCCGTGACATACTCCGGGACGTGACGACTTCCACCCCAGCGACGAGGGCCCTGCGGGCCGCGGTGTTCACCGCGCTCGCCGTGCCGTTGTCCGCGCTGGGCCAGGTCGTCATCACCGGTCGCCCGCTGCCGCTGAACCTGGTGGCCGCCGCGACCGTCGTCGTCTTCCTGGTGGCGTCCGCGGTGGCCGGCGGGGAGCGGCGGCTGCTGCACATCTCGGCCGTGATGGTCCCGGTCGAGCTGCTGCTCAACACGACCTTCAACCTGGGCCAGGCCGGCTGTGGTCCGGTGCTCGGTGCGGGCCACAGTCCCACCCGCGGCATGAACCTGCTGGTGTGCGGTGGCGGCTCGGTGGACGGGTCGCTGTTCTCCGGGCCGTTGGGGCACGCCGGGCCGGTCGCGCCGGCGGCGACCCAGCTGCTGGTGCTGCTGGTCCACCTGCTGATGGCCCTGGCCGCTGCCGCCTGGCTGCGGTTGGGCGACGCCGCCCTGTCGGGTCTGGCCCGGGCGCTGCGGGCGCTGCGCCAGTCGGTGGCGGCCCCGCTGCGGGCGCTGGTCCTGCTGCTGGCCCCGGCGCCGGTCCGCCCGGTGCTGCGGGTACCGCTGCCGGCCTCGGACCGTCCGCGGCCGCGCCGCGAGGACGTGGTGCTCAGCCCGGCGCCCCGGCGCGGTCCGCCGGTTCCCGCGCCTGCCTGCTGACGACCGGCTTCCGTCCCCCCGCCGACCGACGGCGTCCGACGGCCCGCCCCCGCAGGCAGTGCGCACAACTCCCGCGTTCACCGACAGAGCCCCCTCGTACCCGCGCACGCGCCGGCGCCCCGCGCCGCCGCCGCGCCGAGACGGGCACCCCCGCGCGCAGCTGCGCGCCGCGTACAGGAGTTGACCCACCGTGGCCCAGTCCCACAACACCAAGCCCACCCGTAAGCAGGCCGAGCGGATCAGCGCCCGCGAACGGATCCAGGAGGCACAGCGCCTGGAGCAGCTGGCCGCCAAGCGCCGACAGCGGATCGTGATCGCCGTCTCGGTCGTCGCCGTGCTCGCCCTGGCGGGCGGGACGACGCTGGCGATCACCGCGGCGGACGACGACAAGTCGTCCTCCGCGTCCTCCGAGGCGGCCGAGCCGACCGCGCTGGTCGTGCCGGCCAACGCCGGCGGCCCGAACGGCACGGTGATCACCTACGGCAAGGCGGACGCCGCGCACACCCTCCAGGTCTTCGAGGACTTCCGCTGCCCGGTCTGCAAGAACTTCGAGGCGGCCAACGGCGACGCCGTCAAGAAGCTGGCGGACGACGGCACGGTCAAGGTGGAGTACCACCTGGCCGCGTTCCTGGACAAGAACCTCGGCGGCCGGGGCTCGCGCACCGCGCTCGCCGCCGTCGGGGCCGCGCTCAACGAGGGCGTGGACAAGTTCAAGCAGTACCACGACGTGCTGTACGCCAACCAGCCGGACGAGCGCGAGGACGGCTTCGGCAACGTCAACCACCTGCTGGACCTGGCCGACAAGGTCCCGGGCCTGAAGACGGACGCCTTCGTCAAGGCGGTCAACGAGCGCACCTACGCGCCGTGGGCGGCGAAGGTCGCGGACGCGTTCAACGACAGCGGGGTGACGGGCACGCCGACGGTGAAGATGGACGGCAAGCCGATCACCCTGTTCAGCGGGAACCGCGCGGTGACGCCGGAGCAGTTCACCGCCCAGGTGAAGCAGGCCGCGGGCTTGCAGTGAGCACCACCGGCCCGGCCGAAGTCCCGGCCGGGCCGGCCCTTCCCACCCACCGGAGTGCTCTGCCGTGACCGCCCCGACCGCCGTGAACCCCGTGAACCCCTCCCGTCCCGCCGCCCCCGACGCCGCCCCGCCGGGCGGTGCCCCCGTCGGCGCGGGCCGGGTGTTCTCCCTGTTCGTCCTCCTCGCCGCGCTGATCGGGCTGGCCGCCTCGGCTGTCCTGACCTTCGACAAGCTCCGCATCCTGGAAGACCCGTCGTACATCCCCAGTTGCAACCTCAATCCGGTGATCAGCTGCGGTTCGGTGATGCGCACCGAGCAGGCGGAGGTCCTCGGCTTCCCGAACCCGCTGCTCGGGCTGGCCGCGTTCGGCGCGCTGGCCGCGATCGGCGCCGGGCTGCTGGCCGGCGCCGCGTACCGGCGCTGGTTCTGGCTGGGCATTCAGGCGGGGACCGTGGTCGGGGTCGTCTTCGTGCACTGGCTGATCGACCAGGCGCTGTACGAGATCGGCGCGCTCTGCCCGTACTGCATCGTGGTCTGGGCGACGGTGGTGCTGCTGTGCTGGTACACGACGCTGCACAACCTGCGGACCGGCGTGATCCCGGCCGGGCCGCGGTTGCAGGTGGTCGTGCGTGAGGCCGCCCGCTACCACTGGGCGCTGCCCGTGCTGTGGACGGCGGTGATCGCGCTGCTGGTCCTCAACCGGTTCTGGTACTACTGGTCCACCCTGCTCTGACCGGTCGCCACTTCCCGTGCCGGGCGCCGCCGTGCCCGGCACGGAGTCATCGCAGGAGTCCTGGAGCACGATCACCGACACGGAGGTCGCCAAGAAGTCGGTGACGCAGAGGTTCTTCCCGTCGATGCCCACCGCCACCCCGCGCGGGCCGCCGCCCGGGGACGGGGACGGTGCCCACCACCGCCGGGGCGGGGCTCAGCCGAAGACGGCCCGGCGGAAGGCGTTGCGCAGGTCGGTGAGCGGCTGGAAGTCGCGGTCGTAGTGGACCTTGTTGGTCAGCAGCAGCGCCCAGCGGCCGAGCCGGCGGGAGACCCAGATGCCGGTTCCGGTGAAGCCGTAGTGGACGAAGGTGCCCTCGGCCGGGTCGGTGCCGGCGGCGCACAGCCAGGAGAGGCCGCGGGCGGGCACCAGCCCGCCGGTCTGTTCGCGCAGTGATTCGGCGATCCAGCCGCCGCCCCAGGGCAGTTCGGCCGGCGGATCGAGCAGCGCGGCGAGGAACCGTTCGAGGTCGCGGGCGGTGGAGAAGGCGCCGGCGTTGCCGGAGACGCCGCCGAGGAGCCGGGCCGAGGGGTCGTGGACGACACCCCGCAGCGCGGCGCCGGCCGTCTCCTCGTACTCGGTGGGCGCGGTGCGGGCCGTCGCGGCGGGGCCGAGCGGGCCGTACCGGGTGTCGGTCATGCCGAGCGGCCGCCAGACCTGCCGCTCGGCGAGGACGTCGAGCGGGGCGCCGGCCAGCGACTCGACCAGGTGGCCGAGGAGCACGGCGGCCCGGTCGGTGTACTCGACGGCGGTGCCGGGCGGCCGGTACAGCGGGGCGGCGAGCACGCCGGCCAGGATCGCCGCGCGGTCGCTCCCGTAGAGTTCGGCGAACCGGGTGCGCAGCGGCATCCCCGCTTTATGGGTGAGTAGTTGACGTGCCGTCACCAGACCGGCCGGGTGTCCGGCGGCGGCCGGCCAGTAGTCGCCGAGGGGCCGGTCGAGCGGGAGGCGGCCGGCCTGCCAGAGCGCGCCGGCGCAGGGCCAGAGCGCGACGATCTTGGTGATGCTGGCCAGGTCGAAGACGGTGCCGGTGCCCATCTCCGACCGCGCGTACGGGCCTTGGCCCAGAACTCCGGTGGCGCCGCCGCCGATCCGGCCGCCGGCGTCGCCGACCGACCAGACCGCGCCGGAGCCGACCGCGCGCAGTCCGTCCGCGACCAGCCGCTCCAACTCCCCGCCCGCGGAGGCCAGCATGGGGAGCGGGGCGGGCGTCGGGAGGGGGTGCGGTGGCGTGGTCGCCGGTGCCGTCTCGTCCATGGCCTGCTCCCGCCCCCGCGGCCGCCCCTCGGCCGGTCCGCGGGGAGCCTACCCAGCGGGCGCCCGGTCAGACGGCGGGCGCGCCGCCGAAGTCCTTGCCGAGGCAGATGCTCTGCGGGTGGTCGCGGTAGATGCCGAACTTCCGGATCGGCTGGTACCCCTCGGAGCCGTAGAGGGCGACCGCCTCGGGCTGCTCGGTGCCGGTCTCCAGGATGAACCTGGTCCGCCCGGCCTCGGCGGCGGTCTGCTCCAGCCGGCGCAGCACCGCGCGGGCGAGGCCCCGGCCGCGGGCGGCCGGGACGACGAACATCCGCTTCAGTTCGGCGTCGCCGTCCCGCACGTCGTCCGGGCCGGCCTGCTTGGCCCGCCAGCCGCCGCAGGCGACCGGCTCGTCGGCGAGGTAGGCGATCAGGAAGAGGCCGGCCGGCGGCTCGAAGTCGTCCGGGTGCAGCACGGTGAGGTCGCCGTCGCCGTAGCGGCGGACGTACTCCTCCTGCACCTCGGCGGACAGGCGTTGCGCGTCCGGGTGGGCGTAGCCGGTGACGCGGATCTCTATGGTGTCGCCCTTGCCGTCCTGCTGGACGGCCGTCGCGGTGCTGCTCTCCATGGTGGAAGAGCCTACGGCCTGCGGTCAGCGGGCCTCGAACCGGGCGACCAGCTCGTCCTTGCCGAACATCCGGGCGGTGTCGACGGCGGACGGGGTCCCGGCCCCGGGGTCGGCGCCGCCGTCCAGCAGCACGGTGAGCACGTCCTCGGCGCCCTTGAAGACGGCGCCGGCCAGCGGGGTCTGGCCCCGGTCGTTGGCCCGGTCCGGGTCGGCGCCGCGCTCCAGCAGGACGGTGACGGTGGCGGCGTGCCCGTGGTAGGCGGCGAGCATCAGCAGGGTGTCGCCGCGGTCGTTGGTGAGGTCGGCGGGCGCGCCGGCGTCGACGTAGGCGGCGAGGGTGTCGGAGTCCCCGGCGCGGGCGGCGTCGAAGAGCTTCGCGGCGAGTGCGATCACCTCGGCGTCGGGGGCGTCGGCGTTCTGCTGGCTGGCGGCGTCGGTCATGGCGGGCCTCTCTGGCTGTTTCCGGGTGCCCTCCGGGGGCGCCCGGCGGTCGGGGCCCCGCGGTCGGGTGACCCGCGGGGGTGGTCGCGCCCGTCGCACCGTAACGGCCGGAACGGGCGTGATCCAGCCGGTGTCCGGATTCCGGATGACCGGCGGGCCGGTTTCGCGCGGGCGCCGGGACCGTTGCGCCCGGGCGGCGGGCCCGTTTCGCGCGGGCACCGGACTCGTTTCGCGCGTCCGGCGGGCCCGTTTCACGCGGGCCGTGGGCCGGGATTCCGCCGCACGGGACGGACGCGGGAAGGTTGCGCATCCGTTCGGGCGAACTTCCCGGTGCCCCCGGAAGTCTCCCGCCCCCGCACCGGGAATGCCTCGCCGCGCCGGGAGGAGACGGCGGACCGGCCCGCCCGGGGCGGTTCGCATACCTCCACCAGGCATCCCGGGCGGTAATGCCCGGGAAGACCACCCATTTGCACCGTTCCATCATCTATTACTTTTTGTCACGATTGGGGCACTTTCCGTGACACCGTCCCTGTCCCCCTCCCCGAGGAGCAGAACGTGATCCTCTCGATTTCCGGCATCGTCCTGTTCGGCACCATCGCCTTTCTCTTCTTCCGCCGGGACGGACTAAAGGTCTCCCACGCGATCGTCTGCGCCCTCCTCGGCTTCTACATCGCCGGCTCCTCGATCGCCCCCAGCATCACCGCGGGCGGCGCGAGCCTGGCGAGCCTCCTCGGCGGCATCAAGTTCTAGCGCCCGCCGTCGCCCCCTGACGGCAGGCCCCGGGCCCGGGCGCGGATCCCACCGCCCCCGGGCCCCGTCGTACCGCCCGCCGGTCCCCAACCCTCCGCAACCCGACCGTCCCACTCGCCCGGGGAGTCAAGGAATGCCGCTCAACCGCCACCTCAGCAAGGGCCGCGACCTGGCCCGCACGGCCGGCGACCACGCCTCCGACATGTTCGCGCCGCTCACCGTCATCGGGCGCGGGCTGCGCCACCACGCCGGCTGGGCGAAGGGCCGCTGGCAGGCCACCCCGAAGGAACGGCGCGGGCCGACGGTCTTCCTGGTCGCCGCGATGCTGCTCGGCATCTACCTGCTGCCGCACGGCCTGCTCTTCGCCCTGGTGGCGCTCATGGCCAGCTCCGCCTGGGTCGGCCGGGCCCCCAAGGCACCGCCGTCCCCGCCCGAGCCGGACGTCGCCGACATCAAGCTCTCCGCCCTCTACGCGGCACTCACCCCGTACCTGGCGGGACCGGACGACCTCCACCCGCTCTACCACCACGAGCGCGGCTACAAGGACGCCTTCCGCGCCTGGGAGTTCGACGGCGAGGGCCGGCTCTCCCGGCTGGAGCTGGACTACCCGGCGTACTTCACCGACACCGAGCCCGCCGCCCGGGCCCGGATCGAGCAGGTCGTCCAGGGCAAGGCGGGCCGGGCCCGGGAGTACCGCTTCGACTGGGACGAGGAGTCCAACAAGCTGCGGATCGCCACGCTGGCCCCGCTGCCGACGGACATCGCGGCGCAGCGCTTCGTCGCCGCCCCCGGCGAGATCGTGCTCGGCTTCACCGACGAGGACGGCAGCGCCCGCACCATCCCGGTCGGCCAGGGCGGGGCGACCGTCCAGCAGCCGCCGGTGGTCTGGCGCACCGGCCCGCGTTCCGCCGAGCCGCACCTGCTGGCGCTCGGCGTGACCGGCTACGGCACCTCCAGCCTGATCCGCTCGATCGCGCTCCAGGCGCTCCCCTTCGGCGATCTGGTGGTGATCGACGGCGCGGGCACCGGCGAGCACGCCTGCCTGGTCAACCGGCCCGGCGTGCACACGGTGGAGACCAGCCTGCACGGCGCGCTGGCCGCGCTGGAGTGGGCCGCCCAGGAGACCGAGCGCCGGCTCACGGCGCTGAACGCCGCCCGGCACGCCGGATCGGCGCCGCCCGAGGACGTCACCCGGCCGCTCTGGCTGCTGCTCGACCACCCGACCGAGCTGAGCGAGCTGGCCCACGCCGAGGGCCGCCCGGACCCGCAGGACCTGCTGGAGCTGCCGCTGCGGCACGGCCGCGCCGCCAGGGTCACCGTGGTGATCGCCGACGACGTGGAGGCCCGCGACAGGATCACCCCGACCGTCCGGGCGACCACCCGGGCCCGGGTGCTGCTCGGCCCGGCCGGCCCCGAGGAGGGCCACGCCGCCCTCGGCGCGCCGCTGGACATCGTGCCCGCCGCGCACGCCCCCGCCGGACGCGGCTACGCCCGGATCGGCAACGGCACACCCGTCCGGCTCCAGGTGCCGGCCACCGTCGACCCGCTGGACGAGGAGGCGCCCGCCCAGCTGCGGGACGCGGTGATCTCCCTGCTGCCGCACCGGGACACCCGGACGGAGGCGGCCGCACCGGTGGACGTGCCGCCCCGCCCGGAGGGCCCGCCCCCGGCGCTGCCGGCCGATCCCGGCGCCCTGACGGCCGTCGACCTGGGCAAGGAGCACGCCCCCCTCCGCTTCCGCCCGCTCGCCTGATCGGGCGGCCCGGCACGGGGGCGGCGCCCCGCGCGGAAGGCCGTCCCGGTACGCTCGTCCTGGAAAGGCCGACCGATCACCAGATGTGAAATAGGTGACACCTGGGGTGATATCAGCGGCCAGATGTGACAAATCGGGCGCCGATGGGTACAAACAGGGGCGGCACGACAGACGACGCATGTCCCGGGACGGGAATCTTCGTCGGAAGCCGAGCGTTGACCGAACGACGAAGAACAGCGACCACTAGTCCTGTGGGCCATAAGCCCGGGAGGCACGATTCATGAGCGAGCGAGCTCTCCGCGGCACGCGACTCGGGGCCACTAGCTACGAGACCGACCGTGGTATCGATCTGGCTCCCCGCCAGACCGTCGAGTACGCATGTCAGAACGGACACCGATTCGAGGTTCCTTTCTCGGTCGAGGCGGAGATCCCGTCCGCCTGGGAATGCCGCTTCTGCGGCCAGGAAGCCGTACTTCTCGACGGTGACGAGCCGGAGGAGAAGAAGACCAAGCCCACGCGCACCCATTGGGACATGCTGATGGAGCGCCGGACGCGCGAGGAGCTGGAGGAGGTGCTGGCCGAGCGGCTGGCCGTGCTCCGCTCCGGAGGGATGAACCTCGCGGTACACCCGCGGGACACCCGCAAGAGCGCCTGACCCGGCCCCCGTCACCCGGCGGGAGCACGCGAAAAGGGACCCTGGCCACCAGGGTCCCTTTCGCGTTGCCCGGACCGGTTCGCCGGTCCCTTCAGCGTTGCCCGGACCGGTTCGCCGGTCCCTTTCGCGTTGCCCGGACCGTCTGCTCGGACTGTCCGGGTGACCGGCTGACCCGGGCCACCGACCGCTCCCGGTCACTGCACCGGCTCCGGGGGCGCGTCCGAAGCGTGCGGACCCGGCCCCGGAGCCCCGCGGTCAGCCGTTGATCGGCGGACGGTAGGTGGTGTCGGGCCCCTGCGGGCCGGCGCCGGGCTCGACCACCTCGCCCTGGATCACCTTGCCGTCCGGGCGGTGGATCCGCAGCTGCTCCTGCAGCCGCATCGCGTCCGCGAACGGGTCGGCACCGACGGCGGAGGTGCTGCGCAGCGCCTTCCGGGCGAAGCGGCGTCCGGCCGCCCGCCAGAGCGCCCGGGTCGGCGGGAAGAGCAGGGTGAGCGCCAGGGCGTCCGAGAGGAAGCCCGGCACGATCAGCAGCAGACCGGCCAGCACGGTGAGGCTGGTGCCGGTCTGCGGCTGCTGCGGCTTGAGGTCCCGGCTCTGGTCGATCGCCGCCGACAGCGCCTTCAGCCCGGCCCGCTTGATCAGCCAGCCGCCGATCAGCACGCCGGCCAGGAGCAGCAGCACCACGGTCAGGCCGCCCAGCCACGAGCCCACCTGGACCAGCAGCCAGATCTCCAGCACCAGCCAGGCGGTGATCAGCAGCGGCACGACCCGCCGGAGCTTTCCGCGCGGGGCCGGACGGGCGGGGGCGTCTTGCTGGGTCACGGTACGAATCCACTCCATGCGGTGCTCTGCGCGCCGCACGGGAGGTCCGGGCCGGCTACGGCACCACCTGGTCCAACGATCCGCCGGCTGCGCGTGTTCCGGCGGCCGGCCCGCCCCGGGCCGCGCGAAGGGCCCGGGCCGGAGGGGTCGGGCCAGGGCGGGCTGGCCCGGGCCGGAGGGATCAGGCGGACTCGGAGCCGGTCGGAGGTGCCACCCGCCGACGGCGGCCGGCCAGCAGCGCCGCGCCGCAGGCCAGCAGACCGCCGACGGCCAGCGTCCACTCGGGCACGGCGCCCACGCGGTCGGCCACCGTGGTGCCGTCGCGCAGCGGGACCACGGCGGACAGCTGGGCCGCGGTCAGCTCCTCGGTCTGCTGCTGCACCGTGCCGTCGGGGGCGATGACGGCGCTGATGCCGCTGGTGGCGGCGATCAGTACGGCCCGGCCGTGCTCCACGGCGCGCAGCCGGGACATCGCGAGCTGCTGCTCGGGCTGGCCGGTCTTCGCGTAGGTGGCGTTGTTGGTCTGGACGACCAGCACCCGGGCGCCCTGGTCCACGGTGTCGCGGACGATCTCGTCGTACGCCACCTCGAAGCAGATGACGTCGCCGATCCTGGCCGGGCCGAGCTGCATGACGCCGTTGTGGTCGCCGGGGTAGAAGTCGCGGGCCACCCGCTGGAGCCGGGTGATCACCTTCATCAGCTGGTCGCGGAACGGCACGTACTCGCCGAACGGCACCGGGTGCTGCTTGGTGTAGGAGGCGCCCGGGCCGGTCTTCGGGTCCCAGACGATGCCCTCGTTCTGGACGTGCTGCTCGTCCGGGCCGTCGACCAGGGTGCCGACCAGGGTGGGCACGCCGACCGAGCGGACGGCCTCGTCGATGCGCTGGTAGGCGAGCGGGTCGCTGAACGGGTCGAGGTCGGAGGAGTTCTCCGGCCAGATCACGATGTCCGGCTTCTCGGCCTTTCCGGCCTTGATGTCGGCGGCGAGCTTCTCGGTGGCGGCGGCGTGGTTGTTGAGGACCATCATCGGACGGCCGAGGAAGTCCATGCCGGGGTTGGGCACGTTGCCCTGGATCAGGGCGACCTTGACGGTGTCGGCTGCGGCGGTGGGCACCGGGACCAGGTAGCCGGCCAGCAGGGCGGCGACGGCGCCGAGCGCCGCCAGCGCGGCGGTCTTCGGCGCCCGGCGGGGGCCGCGCGTCCGCAGCGCCGCCCAGCCGAGCAGGGCGCCGGAGAGGGCGACGGCGAAGGTCACCAGCGGGGCGCCGCCGAGCGCGGCGAGCGGGGTGAACGGCGTCGCGGTGTTGGCGAAGGCGAGCCGGCCCCAGGGGAAGCCGCCGAGCGGCAGCCGGTCGCGGGCCCACTCCTGGGTGACCCAGAGGCAGGCCGCCCAGAGCGGCCAGCCGGGCAGCCGGGACGTGAGCGCGAGGCCGACCCCGAGGAGGGCCAGGAAGAGCGCCTCGACGACCGAGAGGCCGATCGTGGCGTCCCAGCCGACCACCCGCAGCCAGCTCAGCAGCAGCAGGAAGAACGGCAGGCCGAACGCGAAGCCCGTCCAGGCGGCCTGCCGGGCGGTGCGGCCCAGGGTGAGCAGCGAGAACGCGGCGACGCCCACCAGCGAGAGCGGCCAGAGGTCGAACGGCGGGAAGGCGAGGGCGAGCAGGAGTCCCGCGAGCACCGCCAGCCCGGTGCGGGGCAGCCCGGCCCGGATCCTGGCGAGCACCCGCGCCCGCCGCCCGGGCGAGGACGCCTCGTCGGGTGTCTCGGGTGCGGTCCCGGACCGCTCCTGGGTGACGGGCATGGCCACCGGCGCACCATCTCTCTCGGTGCCGCCTCGCGGAGGTACGGGGACGGCTGTTCGGACGCTGTCCGAAGAAGGTACCCCGGAATGTCACCCGACCGTGAGGTCGGGTTGGCCCGGGCCGCCCCCGGTGCGCGAACGGGCGGGGCCCGGCGCGCGGTCGGACCGGGCCCGGTGCGCGGGAGGGCCGGGCCGGGGCGGGAGGGCCGGGGCCGGTGCGGGAGGGCCGGGGCCGGTGCGGCGGCGGGGCCGGTGCGGCGGCGGGGCCGGTGCGGCGGCGGG
>NZ_JBHJUK010000127.1:0-25874 GCF_042266225.1 Kitasatospora sp. NPDC056181 | reverse complement strand
GACATCCACCGGGAAGGCCGCCGTCGACGGGAGAGGCTGCGGATGATCCGAGGGCTACGACTCAGCCTCCCCCGAGTCACCCGGCTCGTCCGACTCGTCCGCCTGGCCCGGTGTGCCCACCGGGTCGATGCCGTCCTCGGTCTCGTCGACCGGCGCGACACGGCTCCCGACGCGGCCTGGATCCACCATGATGTCCTCCTGTTGTGGTTGCGCATGAAAGCGCTTGGTGATCGCCGACGGAACCGGGTCGGTTCGCGGCAGGTTCATGAGGGGCGGCGCAGCTGCTCGCCCGACATCCTGAACAGCAGAAAGTCGGCGTGGATGCCACGCTGCTCCACGTACTGGTTCTCCCGGCCGTGCTGTTCGAAGCCCACTCGTCGGAGGAGCTTCGCGGACGCCGTGTTGCGGGCGTCGCAGCCGGCCGTGATCCGTTGCACGCCCGCGGCGAAGAGGCGGTCTGCCACAGCGGTCATCGCCTCGGTCGCGTAGCCGCGATGATGTACGTCCGGCGCCAGCGTGATGCCCACCGTTGCCCGCCCCCCGCCGGTCTCGATCGCGACAGCGAGGTCACCGATCAGCCCGGGCCGCTGCGACCGCTCGATCGCGTACTGGAAGAAGCCGGGCCCGTCGGGATTCTCCGTGAGGTAGCCGGCGACGATCGCCTCTGCCTCTGCCCGATCGATCGGCGAGCGCCAACTCTGGTAGCGGGCGACGCAGGGGTCAGAGCGGTATCGAGCCAGAACCGGCGCGTCCTCACGGCTGAACCTCCGTAGCCGAAGACGACGTGTCACGAGGACGGTCATCCGCCCCTCCCCCTCGCGTGCCGGATCCCGGACCTGGTCCTGCGGCCCGTCACGTACAGCCCAAGGGGCTGGCGCTGCAGCCTTCGGGGACTGCCAGGTCTGCGGCCTCAACCGCGACGCGCGGGGGCGAACCCGCGTGGGCCGGCGCACCGGCGACGGCGAGCACCAGAGCCGTCACCACACCACCGACCACTGCCCGAACTACCCGTGTGAGCACGATGATCCTCCTGGACCGCGAACGGAGCACTGACTCTCAGTGGGCCAGCTGCCTGTAGACAAACGATCGACAACCGGTACACGGAACGCCGTCGGAGTCGACTCGTGAGGTGGCACCCGCCGGGCGATCGCCGAGCGGGACCGCCGTGGTGATCGCCGTGGTGATCGCCGGAGCATCAGGCAGTGTTCGCCCTGTGCCGGGCCGGGCCCGCGCTGGGGGCTGGACTCGCTGGCGGGCTGGCTTTACTGCGGTCTGGACCTGCTGGTGATGCGGCCGCGCTCCGCTTGTGGGCTCAGGCGGGTGAGCCGTGGCTCCCCGTGCTCTCCAGATGGTGCTGCTGCCCGCCCAGGGCTGGGCGCGGCGCGAATCGCCGAGGTGACGTTCACCAGCGCGGACCGGGCCCGCGAAGTGATCGCAGCTCCGCAAACTCGACGCGGACGGCCGGCCGAGGACGCTCACCCTGTCCGAGCGCCGCGAGATCGAGACGACCGCCACGTCCGGGCCCGCCGAACACGGCCTGCCCTGCAGGGCTGGAGCCTGGCCGAGGTGGCCGGGCTCCTGGCCGCCCTCCGTCTCACCGTCTCACCGTCTCGGGGGAATGCTCAGTCGAGACAGAACTCGTTGCCCTCGATGTCCTGCATCACCATGCAGGACTCGTTCTGGTCATCGGCAAGCATCAGTCGCACGCGTACCGCGCCGAGCGCGACCAGTCGTGCGCATTCGGCCTCAAGCGTGGCCAGGCGCTCTTCACCCACGAGTCCGGTGCCGACCCGTACGTCAAGATGCAGCCGGTTCTTGACGACCTTGCCTTCGGGAACGCGCTGGAAGAGCAGTCGCGGGCCCACGCCCGAGGGATCACTGCATGCGAAGTATTGAATCCGACCCTCAGGTGGCAGCGAGCGGTCGTAGTCGTCCCACGTGGCGAACCCCTCTGGTGGTGGCGGTACGACGTACCCCAACACCTCGCACCAGAAGCGAGCGACGCGCTGAGGATCTGCGCAGTCGAAGGTGACCTGGAACTTCTTGATCGCTGACATCCGACCACCCTAACAGGGACCCCTTGTGCTCAATTCTCGCTAGGAATCCGTATGTTGACGGGCCGAAGGCCCTTTGCGGACGGCTGCCGTGCCGTGCGGTCGCAGGCGGTGCAACCGATGTCGGTGACTCCAAGGGATTGCCCACCGTTCCGGACCCGCCGTATCGGACCCGCCGTACGGGACCGGACCGCGGACCCGGTCGCGTTCGCCTCGGGAACCCTGGCCATCGGCCCCCTCCCGCCCTCCGGCCTCACGACCATCGAACCCGGCCTCCGCCACTCGGTGCCCTCCACCCCCACCGCCGGCGTCGGGGACGGATGCGCTCAGGTCCCGGGCGGGAAGCGGAGCACGCCGTGCACCCTGGCAAGCTGGGGGCATGGCCTCCTCCAGCGAGCAAGAACTGAGCGCAGCGATCCGGAACGCCGCCTCTGCGGCCTGGTCGGTCCGTGCGGCGGCCGGGCGACAGCTCGCGGCATCGGACAGGATCGACGAAGTCGCGGATGTCATCCACCGTCTGCTCCTGGACGCCGAGGACACGGCGGTCACCCAGCAGACCGCCGAGGCCCTGCTGGCACGCAAGGACACCGCCGGTCTGCGCTGCGTGCTACTGGCCAGGAGCCAGGCCGCCGAGACCTGGACCGCAGACGAGATCCAAGCCGCCCTGGACTGCGACCCCGACTGGATGACGACCGAGGGAGCGGACCGGCTGATCAGGCAGGTGCACGAGCTGGCGGCAGACGAGGACGCCGACGTCCGCGACGAAGCCCAACGGATCCTCGCGAGGCTGCGGCCGCGCTCGCGGTGAGGATGCCCCGGTCACCCCGGACGGCGCCGGCACCCCGGTCACCCCGAACACCCCGAACACCCCCCGACACCCCGGGCACCCGCAACGACGAACGCGGTGCCCCACCCCTCATGGGGGCGGGGCACCGCGTCAGTTCGTCACTGCACGCGTCACATGCAGGCGCGCGAGGACCAGTGGCTGCACCAGAGCGACTCGACGATGGACTCGGACTCCTCGTGCAGGCCCTGCAGGTCGAGGATGAAAGCCATGACACACCTCATTTCTCTGTTGGGACCGTTCCCTGCTGGGAACGGCGGTGGTGCTGTGTTCACCGCGACGACGGAGTGCCGCGGTGGTCCAGGAGGGGAAGGGCGCTGACGCCCTTCCGGGTCGACGCCGCGTGGAGCGCCAGGAGGACACCGGCCGCGCCGGTGGCCAGGTCGGTGGAGAGCCGGTAGAGCTGCTGCCCGGGCACGGCGACGCGGTCCTGATGGCGGACCAGGTGCCAGGAGAGCCGGTCGACCTGGTGGTCCAGGTGCGGGGAGTCGCCGGTGGCGAGGGCGCAGATCAGGCCGGCTCGGCCCTCGAAGAGGCCGGGCATCAGGAAGAACTCGGCCGCACAGGCCCGGTCCAGCTGCTCGGCCGCCTCCGCGAACCGGGGGTCGGGGCGGTGCCGGAGCAGGGCGCGCACGGCGATCACCGCGCCCGCCGACCCGGAACCGAGGTAGGCCGTGGACTGGTTGTCCTGGGTGAGGAGCAGCCCCTTCTCGTCCAGCCGGGTGGCGGCCAGATCGCGGGCCAGAGCTCCTTCGGCGAGGTCCAGCCAGCGCTCCTGCCCGGTGTGCTCGTAGAGGCGGACCAGGAAGAGCGCCACCCCCGAGCCGCCGTGCAGCAGCCCGACCCGGCCCTTGCCCAGGGGCGGGCCGCCGGACGCGGCGAACTCCTCGCCGATGGCGAGCGCCTCCTCCGCCAGGCCCGGATCGGCGTGGCGGTCGGCGAAGTGCAGCAGGTTGAGGCCGATGCCGGCCAGGCCGCCGGCCAGGTCCGCACCGAAGACGCCGAGCTGCCGCCGGTGCCCGGTGAGCTTGCGGGCCCGGGCGAGGACGTCCATGGCCTCCGCCTCGCAGCCGACCTGGTCGAGGGCGAGGGCCGCGCCGTGCAGGCCGTCGTAGAGGCCGGGGCGGACCACCTTGGGATCGCGGGCGGCCCGCAGCAGCCAGTCGACGTGCGCCTTGGGGACGGGGTAACCGGCGGTCGCGAGGGCGTGGATCACCCCTGAGGCGCCGTGGGCGAGGTCGATGCCGGCCCGGTTGAACTGTTCCGGGTCGCCCGGGTACAGGCGGTCGGTGCGCGCCGGGGTCGCGGCGGCCAGGATGCCCTCCGCCAGCTCGTCCATGACGCGGCGCCGGTCCGCCGGGGTGGACGGGACGGGTAGCGGGCGGCCGGAGCTGGTGCCCGCGCTGCTACTGGCACCACCTCCGACCCCGGTCCGTTCGGCCGTCCCCGGCGGCAGGGTGCCACCGGTGGCGGCGGACAGGTCGCGGACCAGCTCGGCGGCCCAACCGGCGGGCAGGCCGAAGCGGTCCGCCGCGGCCTCGGCGAGCTGGGTGGCCTTGCCGGAGTCCAGCTCGATCAGGAAGGTGAGCGGGAGGAAGAGGAAGAGCCGCATGCAGGCGAGCGCGTAGTCGTCGATCGACCTGCCGGTGCGGGCGGCCGGGGAGATGAAGCCCGGTGCGCCGAATCCTGGCGGGGTTCCGCCGTCGAGGTCGAAGGCGAGCTCGAAGTCGACCAGGGCCAGCCGCCCGTCCGGCCGGACCATCACGTTGCCCGGATGGAGGTCGCCGAATGCGACGCCGTGCCCGTGCAGGGTGCGCAGCATCGCGGTCAACTGCCCGGCGAAGTCGAGTGCGGTCGCGGCGTACTCGGCGAGCGCGGCCTCGGTCGGCTCGGCCCGCAGCAGCGGGTGACGGCCGGTGAAGAGGTAGCGCTCGAGCTTCTCCCCGTCGATGAACTCCTCGACCAGGTACTCGTGCTCCCACACCTTCAGGTGGTCGAAGAGCTGCGGGACGAAGTCCAGCCCGGCGAGCCGGCGCAGCATGTCGGCCTCGCGGTGGAGGCGTTGGACGGCGTCCGCTCCGTGCTGGTCGAGTCCGGCCAGCGGCCGGGCCTCGCGCAGGACGACCGTCCGGCCGTCGCGGCGGTCCCGGGCCTTGTAGACGCCGCCGCCGTTGGAGAAGTGGAGCGCCCGCTCGATGTCGTACGGGAAGTCCTCGGGGGCGGCCTGGCGACCGCGGGCGGCGATCTGTTCGGCCAGGAAGTCCGGGATCTCCACCCACTCAGGGACGGAGAACACCGGCCGGCGAAGGTCGGGGACCAGGGTGCCGGTGGCGTCGCGCAGGGCGGAGACCGTGCGGCCCTGCTCGTCCAGGCAGTACAGCTGACGGAAGGCGCCGTAGCGGAGGTAGAGCAGGCTGTCGCGCCAGCGCAGGTCGCTGAGGATGTACGGGCCCTGTCGGCCGGCCAACAGCGGGGTCAGCCCGTCGAGAAGGCGGCGCAGCTCGTCCGGGTCGCGCGGATAGAGGGTCAGCAGTTTTCCGCTGGAGCCGCGCGGCGCGTACTTGGAGTTGGCTTTGAGGACGGTTTCGAGGCCGGCCAGGAATTTCGCACTGATTCGCTCGGTGCGGCAGAATTCAAGGACGGTCTCGATGATTTCGGGGGCCTCGTCCAGGCTGCCGGAGACGTGGACCTTCCAGCCCTGGTCCGGCAGCGTGGTGCCCTCCGGGTGCAGGTAGACCCAGACGGTGTCCCGGCTGCGTTCCCACCCTTCCGGCACCGGCCGGGTGGCGGGCGGGTACAGGTCGGCCGCGTCGTCGCCGGAGCCGGGCTGGTCGTAGAAGACCGGGTCCGTCTCGCAGAACTGCCCATAGTCCGCTGGCCGCATTCCGGGGATCCCCCTCACACATTTCTCGGCGGCCCGTGCGGGTTTTGCCAGGCCGTTTGTCATCGCGTCGGGCGGTCCGGCCCGGCGATGGCACAGGTATATCCGGTATCCGGAGAGCGGCTCAAGGCTTGCGGGAGTAATAACGGCGTGTTAAGCGGAGGTGCTGGTCGCGAATTCTGCCCGAATTGGCAGTGTTTCACGTTGGCCGAAAGCCGGTGAACCGCCCGCCTCCGTCCGTACGTGGCCGCCGGCCACCGGCGTTCGGAGCCGCCCTGGTCAGCCGATGCACCAGCCTCTTTCTGGGTGCGGCGACAAGGATTCCGGCTCCAGCCCCACCGGCGGACGACGGCTGTTTCCAGCCAACCGGCCGACAATCCACCGGCAGGACCCGGCCACGGATCGCGCGGGCAGCGGCGGGTGCCCGATCAGGCAGACGGCGACCCGACACCCCCCGCCGTGATCACCTTCGCCCCCCCGAAGTGGAAATCCGGCCCGGATACCACCCCACCCCTGCTGGCCGCCGCGGCCGGTATCTCGGCAGGCTCGGTTCTCGGCAGGCCCGGTTCCGGTCCGAGGTGGAGGAGTGCCGTGGGGCGGTACTGCGGGGCGGTGCCGTAGGGCGGCACGGCGGGGTGGTGCCGTGGGGCGGTACTGCGGGGCGGTGCCGGCGGGCTGCGGCAGGGTCGGAGGCGCTGGTCCGGGCGAGGGTTCACTCCCGTTCGGACGGGTCGCCGAGTTCGCGCTCACCGGAGGCCAAGGCCTCACTGGCCACCTGCCGGCATCGGAGCGAGCTCGCCGGGACGAACGGTCAGGTCGCCGGATATGACCGGGGCGAACGGTGCCGGGGCCATGCAGGTGCCGACCTTGCCCTCCACCGGCCCGCCGGGGTCGGTGTCGTCGACGTTCACCACGCCCCACGAGAAGCCGACCCGGTCGGGGTGACGGGGCGAGCCGCCGTCGAGGACGCTGAAGCCGCGACGCTGGCCGACGGTGTCGGCGACCTCAGGGTCGGCCCGGGTGATGACGGCGGTGAACGACGCCGTCCGGTCCCCCGTCACCAGACAGTCCACGGCCGCCTCCGAGGTGACGGCGTGGTCCGAGCCGGCGACGTGGTGGGAGATCCGTACGGTGCCGCGAGCGTCGGTCGGCAGACCCTTCGGCAGCCCGGGCAACGGCCGGGTGAACGGTGCGGCCTCCACGTCGAAGGTGAAGCGTATGTCGTCGTCGGGCGAGTAGACGAAGGAGATCCGCGCCGACCCGCTGACCTTCGCCTGCGCTGACGCCGTCCCGCGGCCCGCTTCCAAGCCGTCGGGCGCCGCCCCGGCAGCGGCGGGGGACGATCCCGCGCCGATGCCGGCGGCAACGAGCAGGACGGCGGCGGCAGCGAGCGCCCCGGAGACCTTCGAGCGGGTGACGGTGAAGAAGGCGGACATGGTGAACTCCTCTGTCGGCTGGGCCCGTCGGCCGGGGGCCGGGGGCTTCGTCCTGGTGACGCGTCCAGCTTCCCGCCCGCCCGCAGGCCCGCCCAAGTGCCGATCGGCAGGTTCTGGAGGCTCGCCGACGGCCCGTCACCCCAGCCGTTCGGCAGGGGTGACGGGCCGCTGAGGAGCCGTCCGCGCCGGCCGTCCACCGTCAACCCTCGGGTCTCTCCGGCCAGTTCCGGGCACAACCAGCGCGTTCGGTGGCACTCGGGGCGGTCGGACAGGGGGTGCGGACGGGCACGGCGGGCGAACCGACCGACCGAAGCCGATCACTGACACCCCGCAGCCTGCCCCGCCCGTCACCGCCAACGCCCCCGCCCCCGCCCCCGCATTGACCGGTGCAAGAGGCCATTTGGACAGGGAAAACGCAACTTCGACAGGGCCCGCAGAAGCAGCTACCTTCACCTGGTCTTCGGCGATCGCCCACGGTCGCACGGGAGTTCCTTCAGGCTGAGCCACCCGCGACGGGATGGGTCGGTCACGCCCCACGAAGCCTCGCCCCCATACGCAAGCCACCGAACCGGGTCCACACCGGGCACCCCAACCAGGGAGAGACGCATTGCCTCATCTTGCTCTGTACACCTTCGGCGTCCTGAAGTCGCCTCTCGCCGATCCCGCACCTCTCACGCGCGAGCTCCACGACAGCAGCGAGGCCGTCTACCGGACGATCAGCCGGCACCCCGGGTACCTCGCTCATGCCGAAGCGGAAGACGGCGAGCGGGGCACACACTTCGACCTGGGCTGGGGTGCCTGGGGAGAGTTCGCCGTACCGACCTGGTACGGCAAGGGCCGTACGCTGGAGACCACCGCGCTGGCCACGACCCTCTCACTCTGGACCGACCTGCGCCCCGCCTTCGACGCCATCTACACCGGGCTGCACCGTGAGGCGCTGAACAGGCGCTACGACTGGTTCGAGCGGACAGGACACCCGAGTCACGTGTTCTGGTGGGTCTCCGACGGCGTGATACCCACCTGGCAGGACGGGGTCTCCAGGCTGGAGCACCTCCACGACCACGGCTCCGCGCCGCACGCCTTCAACTTCCACCACTCGTTCGCCCCGGACGGAACTCCGACCAGGATCAGAGGCATCGAGCCGAAGAGCGACCAGGTTCGCTGACGAGGAAGCCTGACAAGGCAGCCGGAACGAACTCGACATGGCCGTCGCTGTAGCCGATCTCCCGAACCGAACGCACCCGCTGCCCGACGAATGGGGTCACCGGAACATCCGGCGAATCGTCGACCACGGACACACTGCCGTGCTCCTCCATCGAATACCCTCCGTGCGGCTCATCGAGAAGCAGCAGCAGGCCGGTCGAGGGTGTGTGGAACAGAACCGGCCCCAGCCCCTCCATTTCAAGCCACAGGTGCACCAGCGACGGCTCGTCGTCGGCGTGGTGATGCCAAGCCGTGGTCACCCTCAGCAGTCGCCTCCCGATCAGGTCGGCGGCAAACAGCCCCTCGTTGTCGATCACGCGGCGATGCTCGCACGGTGTCACCGTCAGGACACCCGAATTCCCAACCAGCCACCATCACCACCCGCCCGTACAGCAGAACCCCGTTGCCCACTGTCCAACGCCCGTGAGAGCATCGAAGGTCCAACGGTCCGTCTCCTTTCATTTACGCCTCACCACGCAAATGAAAGAGTGCGGGCCGTTGCCATGTCCACGGTTTTGAGAAATCCATCAGGATCTGCGAATGGCAGGTGCCGTTTGATGTACACAACAGAGCCAGCAGAGGCCCGCATCGAGGATGCGAGCAACATCTTGGTTGCGCCTTCGATGTTGCAGGACAATGACCTGGTCAGGGACTTCTTCGGGTCCACGATCACGCCGGAGGACCTCGCCTCCGGTTCGCTCGACCTCGCGCGGAAGACCGTCTACCTGTGTGGCGACGTGTCCGGCATCAGCGGCCGCCAACTGCAGGCTGCCGACCGGGTGTTCGTCATCCGGGAGCTGTCGCACGGCTACCACGAGGACGTCGACCGACCTTGGACCCCCGTCGACCCCGGCCGAGTTCCCGTCCGCGTACACGGCGTCGGCGTCTACTACCGGCGGTTCTTCGGACTCGACGCCGATCACTTCGGACGGATCCGCTCGGAGCACGCGTTCCAGTCCCTGACGGAGTCCACCAAGCCTGGAACCGCCCATCGCAGCGGAATCTATCTGACGCCCGTCACGCGAAACGGTGACGAACTGCACTTCCGCCTGCTGCGGTGCTCCACGAATCTCTCGGGGCCGACCGAGAGCTTCCGCCCGACCGACACGCACATCGTCGAGGCTCTGAACCGCGAGGCCGCCGCCGTCTTCCGGAACCAGGCACCGCTGAATCACGTTCTCGCCCAGATCTACCACAACACCCTTGCCACCGCCGAGCGCAAGCAGTCCAAGGCCAGGATCTCGGCCCATGCCGACAAGACCAAGGACATGCCCGCCAACGGCATCATGGCCTTCTGCGCCTTCTACGACCGGCTCGACAAGCTGCAACCCCTGGCCGAGGACGCCTTCGACTACGGCGTGAAGGGTGCCAGCGGGCTGACCAAACTCCACTTTCGCCTCAAGGACCGGACCGACGAACCCGCCGGGGTCGCGCTCCCCCCGCAGTTCACCGTGACGCTCTACCCCGGCTCCGTGTTCTTCATGCCGCTGTCCACCAACCGCCTGTACACGCACGAGATCCGGCCCTCCACATTGGACGCCGAGCTGCTCCCGACCCGCCTGGGATACGTGGTGCGCTGTTCGAGCACCGAAGCCGTCCACAAGAACGGCCACACGTTCCTCAAGATGGCCGGAGACCTGGTGAAGCTGGAGCCACCCACACCGGCCGGCATGGACGAGCTGCGCAGGCTGTACGCCGAGGAGAACAGGACCTCGTCCTTCGTCGACTACGGCGGCAAATTCCTCTTCAGCATGAACACGGGAGACTACGTTGCACCCCGAGCCTAGGATCTCGGACGAGATCCTCTCGTGCACTCTGCCCATCGAGGGGAATCTCTTCGCGGAGCTGTCCGCGTCGGCTCGCCTGGAAGACGTGGGAAAAGGCCGGCGGGGGGCCGTTCTCTCCAGGACCGACGAGGCGGGCGGCGTGCCTCTCGTACGCACCACCACTCGGTACGACAGCCCGACGCAGCGCTTCCGAGCGGTTCACGAACGGCTCGCGCAACAGGTCCAAGAACGTGCGGCGCTCTCGGTCGGCTTCAACAACGCTCTCATCGAGAGCTACACGAACGCCTACTCGACCATGGGCAGCCATTCCGACCAAGCCCTCGATCTGGCCGACGAGTCGTTCATCGCCGTGTTCTCCTGCTACCAACATCCCGAAGCGATCCCGCCAAGGAAGCTGATCTTCGAATCAAAGGGATCCGGTGGCGAGAAGTTCGAGATCCCCCTCACCCATCACGGTATCGTCGCGTTTTCCGTCGACTCGAATCGGTGGCTCAGGCACAGAATCGTCTTGGACACGCCCGCCCGGAGGGCGGACAACCAATGGTTGGGCGTCACCTTTCGGACGTCGAAAACGTTCGTCCGGTTTCGCGACGGACAGGCGTACCTCCCGCAGGGTGCGCGCCTCATGTCGGCCGACGACGAGCAGCGGCACGAGTTCTACCGACTGCGGCGCCGTGAGAACAAGGAAACGGACTTCGTCTACCCCCCGCTGACGTACACCGTCAGCGAGAGCGATCTGATGCCACCCGTCTGACCTCGATGGTCGGGGGGACTCAGCAGGCGCAGGAGATCCCGGAGCGCGGCGCGGTCAGGTCGTCCACCGGCCGCTGCTCGGTGCCGTGGTCGGTGTCGTACGCGAAGCCCTCGCGCGCCCAGTACTCGAAGCCGCCCAGCATCTCCTTGACCGGGAAACCGAGCCGGGCGAAGGCGAGCGCGGCCCGGGTGGCGCCGTTGCAGCCGGGGCCCCAGCAGTAGGTGACCACGGTCGTCCCGGGGGCGATCAGCTGCGGCGCGAGCTCGGCGATCCGCGCGGTGGGGATGTGCACCGCGCCGGGGATCCGGCCCTGGGCCCACGCGACGTCGCTGCGGGAGTCGACGACGACCACGCCGGCCGCACCGGCCGTCAGGTCCGCGTGCACGTCGGAGACGTCGGCCTCGAAGGCCAGGCGGGCGAGGTAGTGGGCGGCGGCGACGGCGGGGTCGGCGGCGGGGACGCTGAGAACGGCGCTGGTGGTCATCGGGGTGCTCCTCGGGGCTCGTGCGTGGGCGGACTCGCACCGGGGCGAAGCCGCTCCGGCTTCCGCCCTGTCCGGCGGTGGTTCGATCTTCTCCGTTCCGGACCGGGGCCCGCGAGCGGCGGGAACGCCTACGGTCGTCAAGATTCCGCCAGCCCGAACGCCGCCCGCCGCCACCCCCTGAGTCCCGCCCGGCAACGGCCCGGGCAACGCGACGGCGCCCCCGCCCGGCAACGGCCCGGGCAACGCGACGGCGCCACCGCCCCTCAGCCCACCGCCAGCCCCACGGCGGCCGGCCGGGTCCGCAGCCCGCGCAGCTCGTGGCGGGCGAGGGCGGGGAGCGCGGCGGCGTCCGCCAGCAGCGGGGCGAGCAGCGCGACGGCGGCCTGCGGGTCGTGCGCACAGAGGTAGCAGTCGGCGATCCGGATGGTGAACAGCGTCCGCGTGGTGGGGAGTTGGTCGGGGGCGAGGAGGCGCAGCGCGGTCTCGGCGGCGTCCACGGCGCGCAGCCCGAGCCGGGGGTCGTCGACGGACGCGGCGGCGTCGCGCAGGGCGGCCGCGGCGCCGGACTCCACCCGCAGGCGCATCGAGGCGATGCCGAGCCAGGCCGCGTCGGCCTCGTCGTGCTCGCCGATGTGGTCGAGGTGGAGCCGGGCGCGGGCGATGTGCCGGACGGTGGCCCGGACATCGCCGGCCAGGCCGTGCGCGCGGGCCTGGCCGATCTGGGACATCGCCCCGGCCCAGTGCCGGCCGGGTGCGGCGCGGGCGATCTCGCGGGCGTAGCCGAGGGCGGCGGCCGGGTCGCCGTCGAGGCGGGCCAGGGAGCTCATGTCGCTGAGCGCGGCGACCTGGGTGGCCGGGTCGTCGGCCAGTTCGGACCAGCTGAGCGCGCGGTCGAAGCAGGCCATCGCGGTGGCGTAGCGGCCGTGCTGCATCCGCAGCCCGCCGGCGGCGTGGGCGTACTCGGCGGCGAGCCGGGCGAGCGGGCGGCGGGCGTGGGCCGAGCGGGTGCGGGCGAGGCGGCCGAGGATGACGCGCAGGGTCTCCTCGACAACGTCCGTGCCGGGCCCGGCCGATGTCTCGCCGGCCCGGAGGCGGGCGGCGAGCAGGCCGGTGAGGGCGTGGGCGGTGTCGGCGTCGAGGGGCGGCGCGGTGTCGGGGCCGGCGGCGCAGAAGGCGGCGTGCAGGGCGGCCAGGTCGCCGGGCCCGGGCACGGCGCAGCCGGCGGCACCGTGCAGCGGGCAGAGCAGCCCGTAGTCGGGCAGGTGGCGGGGCGGTTCGCCCCCGCCGAGCAGTGCGGTGAGCGGAGCCGGCGGCGGGGCGAGCAGTGCGGCGAGCGGTGAGGCCGGTGGTGGGGCGGCGGCCTCCGGGGCGCCGGTGTGCCCGGGCAGCGGCGGTCGCGCCCAGGCGGCCGGCCCGGCGGGCGGGGCCGGGGTGGCCCGGGCCCGCGGTGGCCCGTCCTCGGCCCGTCGGCAGGCGGCGCGCAGTTCGCCGCCGGCCGCGAGCAGGTCGTCCAGCCGGTCGGCGACCCGCGGGGTGGTCCGGCGGGTGCCGTGTTCGAGTTTGCTCACGGCGGTGTGGTCGTAGCCGATCTCGGCGCCGAGCTGGGCCTGGGTGAGTCCGGCGCGGCGGCGCCAGTGCCGCAGGAGTGTGCCGAAGGCCCGCCACAGTGCGTCTGCCGACGGTCCGTCACCGACGGCTTCGCCGTTGTGGTTCCGGTGCACGGGGCTGCCCTCCCGAGTCCGATCCCGGTCCTTCCGACGAGAAGGACGGTACTGGAGCGCAGCCGCCCCGTACATCCGGTGGCCCCAACTGGTCTCGACCTCTTGGTCTCAACCTCTTCACCAAACCCGCAGCTTGACAGAACTTGCCAACCGCACGGACGGCCTGCCGGAGCCGTTGACCGGGGCATGACGGCGTGTGAGGGTTCCGGCACCCGAACGCGGACGACCGCACGGCCGTCCCCCGATGCGGCCCGAGGTGAGCGCCTGTCAGGCGCTCCTTCCGCGTACAGGCACCCCCACGTTCGAGGAGCCCCAGTGAAACGCAGACTACTGACGGCGGGAACCACCCTGACCGTCCTGGCCGGCATGCTCACCGCCACCGCGGTCGGGCAGGCCGCCGCCGAACCGGGCCCGGCCGTCCCGGCACCGCCGAGCGCGCTGGCCGCCGCCGTCAACGCCGCCGACCAGGCGGCCGCGGCGGGCCTGGACGCCCTGGCCAAGGGCCCGGGCGAGACCTACGAGCGCCAGTCCGTCACCCCCTGGCTCGGCGGCCTCTACTCGGTCGCGTACGAGCGCAGCTACCGGGGCCTGCCGGTGGTCGGCGGCGACGCCGTCGTGATAGCCGACGGCCAGGGCAAGGTCCGCGGCCTCACCGCGGCCGCCACCGGCCCGGTCGGCGGTTCGACCACGCCGCTGGTCAGCGCGGCCAACGCCGAGAAGACCGCCCGCACCAGGCTGGCCGCGGTGGACGGCGTCGACTCCCGCCGCCTGGTGGTCAAGGTCCAGGACGGCGCCGGGCGCCTCGCCTGGGAGACCGTGCTCACCGGCCGCACCTCCGCCGCCCCGAGCAGGCTGCACGTCTTCGTGGACGCCCGCACCGGCGAGGTGATCGACAGCTACGACGACGTCAAGGCCGGTACCGCCAACAGCAAGTGGAACGGCCCCGCCCCGGTCACCATCAGCACCACCAACTCCGGCGGCTCGTACTCGCTGCGCGACCCGAACCGCCCCGGGCTGAGCTGTGCCGACTACAGCAGCGGCCAGGTGTTCTCCAAGTCCGGCGACTCCTGGGGCACCGGAAACCCGACCAGCAAGGAGACCGGCTGCGCCGACGTGATGTTCGCGGCGCAGAAGGAGTGGGACATGCTCCGCGACTGGCTGGGCCGCAACGGCCACAACGGCAACGGCGGCAGCTGGCCGGTCAAGGTCGGCCTGAACGACGTCAACGCCTACTGGGACGGCACCTCCGTCTCCATCGGCCACAACAACGCCAACGAGTGGATCGCCTCGATCGACGTGGTCGGCCACGAGTTCGGGCACGGCATCGACCAGTACACCCCCGGCGGCGCCAACAACGAGAACGGCCTCGGCGAGGGCACCGGCGACATCTTCGGCGCGCTGACCGAGGCGTACGCCAACGAGCCGGCCCCGTACGACAACCCGGACTACACCGTCGGCGAGATGATCAACCTGGTCGGCAGCGGGCCGATCCGGAACATGTACAACCCCTCGCTGGTGAGCAACAACCCGAACTGCTACTCGTCCTCGATCCCGAGCACCGAGGTGCACGCCGCGGCCGGCCCGCTGAACCACTGGTTCTACCTGCTCGCCGAGGGCTCCAACCCGGGCGGCGGCAAGCCCACCAGCCCGACCTGCAACAACTCCTCGGTCACCGGCGTCGGGATCAAGGACGCCGGGCGGATCTTCTACGGCGGCATGCTGCTCAAGACCAGCGGCATGACCTACAAGAAGTACCGCGTCTCCACCCTGACCGCCGCCAAGAGCCTCGACGCCACGTGCGCCCTGTACACCCGGACCAAGGCGGCCTGGGACGCGATCAGCGTGACCACCCAGAGCGGCGAGCCGACCTGCACGCCGTCCGGCAACAACGACTACTCGCTGGCCGTGAACCCGGCCGCGGGCTCCGTCCAGCCCGGCGCGTCCACCACCGCCACGGTCAACACCTCGGTCACCTCGGGCAGCGCCCAGACCGTCGGCCTGAGCGCCACCGGCGCGCCGAGCGGCACCACGGTCACCTTCAACCCGTCGTCGGTGCAGGCCGGTTCGTCCTCGACGCTGACCGTCGCGACCTCCGCCTCCACCCCGGCGGGCACCTACGTCATCACCGTGACCGGCACCGGCTCCGCCACCCACACCGCGCAGTACACGCTGACGGTCGGAGGCGGCAACCCCGGCGGCAACGCGCCCGACATCAGCGTCGCCAACGTCCAGGCGCACCTGGTCCAGCTCAACACCATCGCCTCGCAGAACGGCGGCAACCGCCGGGCGGGCACCGCCGGGCACAGCCAGTCGCTCGCCTACGTCAAGGGCAGGCTCCAGGCCGCCGGCTACACCGTCACCGAGCAGACCTGCACCTCCTGCAGCTACCAGTCCAACAACCTGATCGCCGACTGGCCGGGCGGCCCCGCCGACCAGGTCACCATGTTCGGCGCCCACCTGGACAGCGTCAGCGCCGGCCCGGGCATCAACGACAACGGCTCGGGCTCCGCCGTCCTGCTGGAGAACGCGCTCGCCCTCGCCCAGCAGAACCCCACCCTGACCCGGCACGTCCGGTTCGCCTGGTGGACCGGCGAGGAGCAGGGCCTCCAGGGCTCGCAGTACTACGTGAGCCAGCTGGGCTCCACCCAGCGCAGCGCCATCAAGGGCTACTACAACTTCGACATGGTCGGCTCCCCCAACGCCGGCTACTTCGTCAACAACCTCAACTCCGCCGCGTCCGCGCCGATGAAGGCCTACTGGGACTCCCTGGGCCTCCAGCCGGAGGAGAACGTCGAGGGCCAGGGCCGCTCCGACGACTACTCGTTCCAGCAGGCCGGCATCCCCACCTCCGGCTACGCGGCCGGCGCCAGCGACACCAAGACCGCGGCGCAGGCCGCCAAGTGGGGCGGCACCGCGGGCCGCGCGTACGACTCCTGCTACCACTCGGCGTGCGACACCAGCAGCAACATCAACGCGACCGCGCTGGACCGCAGCGCCGACGGCGTCGCGTACACCCTGTGGAAGACCTCGGTCGGCGGCGGCCCCGTGCCGACCAACGACTTCTCGCTCGCGGTGAACCCGGCGACCGGCACCACCACGCCGGGCGGCAGCACCACGGCGACCGTCTCCACCGCCACCACCTCCGGCTCGGCCCAGACGGTGAACCTCTCCGTCTCGGGTGCGCCCGCCGGCGTCACCGCCACGGTCAGCCCCTCCTCGGTGCAGTCCGGCGGGTCCGCGACGCTGACCCTCGCGGTCGGCTCCGGCACGGCGTCGGGCACCTACTCCATCACCGTGACCGGCACCGGCTCCGCCACCCACACCACCACGTACTCCCTGGTGGTCGGCACCGACCCGGGCAACCCGGGCGGCACCTGGACGCCGGGCACCACCTACCGGGCCGGTGACGTGGTGACCTACAACGGGGTCAGCTACCGCTGCATCCAGGGCCACACGGCCCAGGTCGGCTGGGAGCCCAACATCGTCCCGGCCCTCTGGCAGCAGATCTGAGCGGACGGATCGGCACCAGCCGACGGGACAGGCCGTGCCGCGGTTCGTCGAGGGGGACGAACCGGGGCGACGCCGCGGGGGGAGCCCGGGCCGGGGGCGGGGCCGGGGCCCCCCCCGGGGGCGGCGCCCCGCCCCGCCCGGCGCCTCCTGGGCGCGGGCGCCCACCAGCCAGCAGGCCGCGGTGAAGCGGACCAGCGGACCTTCCACGAAGGGCTCGAAGGCGGCGCGGACCGTCTCGACGACCCGGGCGCGGGTCGGTTCGTCGGCGCCGGGCAGGACCTGGCCGAGCAGGCCGAGCCGTGTGAAGTACCCGATCAGCTCCGCCTCCGGCAGGGTGAGGTCCGCGTCGACGGGCCGGATGTCGATCCCGGCCCAGCCGCTCCCCTCCAGGATCCGGCGGACCCTGTCCGGGTCGGCGAGGGCGAACTGGCCCGGCTCGTCCGGACGGCGGGCGGGGATGCCCGGCAGGAGCGGAGCGGCGGCACGCTCGGCCGTCGTCATGAACGGGTTCTCCTCGATGCCGCGCCAGACGAGGAACCGCAGCTCGCCTCCGTCCCGCACGGCCCGCCGAAGGTTCGCGAAGGCCCGGACGGAGTCGTCGAAGAACATGACGCCGAAGCGCGACACGACCGCGTCGAAGGCGGCCGGCTCGAACGCGTACTCCTGGGCGTCGGCGAGGACGAAGCCGGCCGTCGAGCCCTCGTGCTCGGCGCGCGCCCGGGCGGCGTCGATCATGGGCTCGGAGATGTCGACGCCGACGCAGCGGCCCTCTGGTCCGAGCAGCCGCGCGAAGGCCACGGTCGTACCGCCCGTACCGCAGCCGACGTCGAGCACCCGGTCGCCCTCCTTGACGGGGACCGCCTCGATGAGCACGTCCTCAAGGGGCTTGAGCACCCCGTCCAGCACGGCCTGCGCATCGACCCAGGCACGGCCCCCGGCGCCTTTCCACCGTGCCGCCTGGCCGTCGTCGCTCTTCTGCACGCCATCCATGATCGTCTCCTGTCGCTTGCCCTCGCGGGGCCGGGATGACACCGTTCCACCTCAAGCCGACTTGAGGTCAACAGGCCTGGGGCCGGCGGCTTTGAAGTCAACGGACTTGAGGTCGACGGACTCGGGGTCACAACATGACAGACCTGGACATCGCCGAGGTGGTGCGGCACACCGGCGTTCCGGTGTCGACCCTGCGCTTCTACGAGGAGAAGGGGCTCATCGCCTCCACGGGCCGGCGAGGCCTGCGCCGCCAGTTCGACCCCGGTGTGATCGAACGGCTGGGGCTGATCGCGCTGGCACGTGCCGCCGGGTTCTCCCTCGACGAGATCGCGGGCATGCTCGGCCCCGACGGACAGCCGAGCATCGACCGGCGGATGCTCACCGCCAAGGCGCAGGAGCTGGACGTCACGATCCGCCGGCTCACCGCTCTGCGCGACTCCCTCCGGCACGCCGCCGACTGCCCCGCGCCCAGTCACCAGGAATGCCCGAGGTTCCGGCGCATCCTCCGCGCCGCGTCCACCGGCTCGCTCGCGGCGCCGGGGAGCAGGACGCCCCGGCCCGGGTGAACGGCGGAAGCCGGCCCAACCGCTGGAAGCCCGGGTGAACGGCGGAAGCCGGCCCAACCACTGGAAGCCCGGATGAACGACGGAAGCCCGGCCCAAACCGCTGGAAGCCCGGCTCAACCACCTTCGGGCGGAGCGGCGGCGGGCGCCCAGCGGACTTCGCCGGTGCCGAGGGCGACCGTCGCGCAGGGCCGCATCGGGTCGTCACCACTGCGGCGGGCCAGCAGCACCACCTCCCGGACCTCGGCGGACCGCGTCCCGAGCCGGGCGGCGCACTCGGCGGCAAGACCGCGCGGATCCCGGGTCCGTCCCAGCGAGAGATGGGGCGTGAAACCCGTGCGCCGGCCGCTGCAGCCCGGAAACCGCTCCACCAGCGAGCGGTACAGGGCGGTCCACGGCCCCGCGCCGGCCGCGGCCGGGTCGAGCCAGACCGTCGCGTACGCACGGTGGCGAAAGCTCCGCACCCCTTGCAGCCGGGCCGTGAAGGGCTGCACCCCCGTCAGCGCCGCCGCCACCAGCGGGGCCGCCGCCGGGAAGTCGGGCTCCGGCACGAAGCCGAACAGCAGGTTGACGTGCGGCGGCCACCGGCGGATCTGCGGATCGTGCTCCCAGCGGATGTCCTGGATCGGCGGCCACAGCTCCGGCGGCGGAATCCACGCGACCGCGGTACGGCCCGTCGGCGGTACGTCGAACACGCCCACACGTTCGGCCCCGCCGTCCTGCAGGCCGCTCTCCGGGCCGTACTCGGGCCCCGGTTCCGGCTCCGGCTCGGGCTCCATACCGGAAGGGTCCCACTTCGGCCGTCCGCCGCGGAATCCCGCCACCCCGGAAGCCCACCACCGAGCCGCCCCGCCGCGACCGCACTCGCGGCACCCTGCCGCCCGGGGCTCAGGACCCGTCGGCGCGCCGGACCCGCCGGACGCTCAAGACCCGCCGGGGGCTCAGGACCCGTCCGGCGCTGCGGAACCGCCGGGGGCGAGCGGGAAGGTCGCCGTGAGGGTGGCACCTCCGGGGGTGTCCGTGACGGTCAGGGCGCCCCCGTGATGGCGGGCGATGTCGCGGGCGATGGGCAGGCCGAGGCCGCTGCCGCCCTCGTCCCGGCTGCGGGCGTCGTCGAGGCGGGTGAAGCGCTCGAAGACGCGCTCGCGGTCGCCCGGGGCGATCCCGGGGCCGTCGTCCTGGACGGCGAGGACGGCGAGCGCCAGGGCCGGGTCGGTGGTGAGGCGGACGTGCACGGTGGTGACCGCGTGCCGGTCGGCGTTGTCGAGCAGGTTGGTCAGCAGCCGGCCGAGCCAGAGCGGGATGCCGTCCACCCGGACGTCCGGGGCGAGGTCGGTGGTCCGCCGGTGCGGGCCGGCGGGCCGGCCGAGGACGGTGTCGGCGACCAGGGCCGTGAGGTCGACGCGCTGCCGCGGCCGGTCGGCGGCGACGGTGGCGGCGTCGAGGCGGGCGAGCAGCAGCAGGTCCCCGGCCAGGGCCTGAAGACGGTCGGTGTCCAGCAGCGCGCCGTGGACCAACTCCGCGCGGACCGCCTCGTCCGGGTGTGCGTGGGCGACCTCCAGCTGGGTGCGCAGCACGGCGAGGGGGCTGCGCAGTTCGTGCGAGGCGTCGGCGATGAACTGCCGTTGCCGGTGGCCGGAGGCCTCCAGGCGGTCGAGCATGGCGTTCATGGTGGCGGCGAGACGGGCGATCTCGTCGGCGGTGGCGGGTTCGGGGACCCGGCGGTGCAGGTCCCTGTCGGTGATGGCCTCGACCTCGGCGCGGATCGCCTCGACCGGGCGCAGCGCCTGGCCGGTGACCCGCCAGGTGACGACGACGCCGGTGAGCAGCAGCAGCGGGAAGGCGACGGCGAGGGCTGCCTCGGTGGTGTCCTGCGCCTGGTCGGCGGCGCGCAGCGAGGTGCCGGCGTACACGGTGACCGGTCCCGTGGGGGTGTCCGTGGTGACGGTGGTCAGCCGCTGGCGGTGGCGGTCGTGGAGGGGGTCGACGGAGTCGGTGGTGTGCGAGCCGGCGTGGCGGGAGCCGGTGAGCGCGGGCCGTCCGGCGAGGTCGGGACTGGCGGCAAGGACGGTGCCGTGGGCGTCGACGGCCTGGAGGAAGTCGGTGCCACGGCCCGGGTGCAGGACGGGCGTGAGCCGGCCCTGGGCGGCGAGCTGGGCGACGGCCTCGGCCTGCTCGCGGGTGCCGGCCGCGGCGGAGGCGACCAGGTTGGTGTGCAGGACGGCCAGCAGCCCTGCGCTGGCCACGGCGAGGGCGGCCCCGAGGACGGTGCCTGCGGCGGCGGTCGCGCGGGCCCGGACCGTTCTGGGGGTTGCGGCCCGCAGCACGGCCCGGACGGGGGCCGACACGGCCCGGACGGGCGCCGGCAGGGACCGGACGGGGGCCGACTCGGTGCCGAGCAGGGCGGACAGGGCCCTCAGCGGGGCGGTCGGGGACCGGCGTGGGGCGGGCGGGGCCATGGTCAGCCGCCGTCGGGGGCGAGCCGGTAGCCGGCGCCGCGCATGGTCTGCAGGGCGGTGCGGCCGAACGGGGTGTCGATCTTGCGGCGCAGGGCGTGGATGTGGACCTCGACGATGCTGGGGTCGGGGGCGTGGTCGGTGTCCCAGACGTGGTCGAGGATCTCCCGCTTGGAGACGACGGTGCCGGCCCGGGCCGCGAGGTGTTCCAGGATCGCGAACTCGCGGGCGGTGAGGTGGGTGGGGTGGCCGGCCCGGGTGCAGGTGCGGGCGTTGGCGTCGACCACCAGGTCGCCGAGGGTGTGCAGGCGGGGCCGCTGCCGGTCGGTGCGGCGGTGCAGGGCGCGGAGCCGGGCGAGCAGCACGACGAAGGAGAACGGCTTGGAGAGGAAGTCGTCGGCCCCGGTGTCGAGGGCTTCGGCCTCGTCCCATTCGCCGTCCTTGGCGGTGAGCATCAGGATCCCGGCCCGGCAGCCGTCGGCCCGCAGCCGGGCGCAGACCCGGTAGCCGTTGAGGCCGGGCAGCATGATGTCCAGGACGATCACGTCGTACGGGTGACGGCCCGCGAGGTCGAGGCCCTGCGGACCGTTGTGGGCGGTGTCGACGGTGTGGCCGTCGGCCTCCAGCCCCCGGCGCAGTGCCGTCGCCATTCGCTGTTCGTCCTCGACGACGAGTATGTGCATCCGTCCAGGGTGCCAGGCGGTCCTCCCGGGCCGGCACGCGGCTTAAGCGGAGGTTCAGGAACGATCGGCCATGATCGCCGGGTCGCGGCCCGGGCGGTTCCGGGCGCCGAGCCACGAGAGGACGCCCGATGACCGACTCCACGTCGTCGCCCACCCCGCCCCAGCCGGACCACGGCCAGGACCACGGCCAGGACCGGGACCAGGGCTTGGACCAGGGATTCGACCAGGGCTTGGGGCAGGACCAGCAGCAGGGGACCGGACCGCAGTCCGGGAAGCCCGACGGGACGGTCGGCGGCCGGGTGAAGCGCCTGCGCCGGTGGACGGGCCGCCGGGAACGCCGGATAGCCGCCGGGGTGGCCGCGGTCGCGCTGCTCGGCGCGGGCGGGCTGGCGCTGGCGGCGGCCCACGAGGAGCACGGCCGCGGCCACCACGTCACGGGGCTGGCGGACGGGCACGGCCACGGCGGCCACGACCGTGAGCACCGGGGCGGCCGGCACCGGGACGGCGAGTGGGCCGACGGTCAGCGAGGGGACGGCCGACCCGGGGAGGACCGGCAGCAGGACGGCCGCCGGCCGAAGGGGCAGCCGCAGCAGGACCGCCACCAGCAGGCCGGCGACCGCCCCGGCGGCGTCGCCCCCGCGCCGCTGCCCTCGCTCGCCGCGTCGACCGCGCTGGAGAAGGCCCAGGGCGCCGTTCCCGGCGGCCGGGTGGAGTGCCTGAAGCAGGTTGCCCAGCGTGGCGGCGGCAGTGCCTGGGCGGTCGTGGTCGTCGGCCCCGACGGCGTACGTCACCTGGTCACGGTGGACGAGGGTGGCCAGCTGACCGGCAACACCGTGGTCAACGGCACGGTCGACGGCGCCGGGCGCTGAGATGACGGGCACCACATCGGCCCGTCCTGCTGCCGCCTCCCCCGCCCCGGCGGCGGGAACGGCAGCGGGAACGGCGGCGGAAGCGGCGGTGACGGCGGAAGCGGTGACGAAGGCAGCGGCGGCCCGGACGGCGGCGGCGGCGAGCAAGGTCCCGCCGGTGACCGCCTGGTTCTGGCTGGTCAAGATCCTCACCACGGGTATGGGCGAGACCCTGTCCGACTTCCTCGCCCACACCGTCGGCCCCGTCCCGGCCGTCGCCGCGGCCGGCCTGCTGCTGGCGGGCGCGCTGGCGCTCCAGCTCCGGCTGCGTCGCTGCGCGGCCGGGGTGTACTGGGCGGTGGTCGTCCTGGTCAGCGTGTTCGGCACCATGGTCGCCGATGTCGCGCATGTCGCGCTGGGGGTGCCGTACGCGGTGTCGGCCGGCGCCCTGGCGGTGGCGCTGGCCGGTTTGTTCCTGCTCTGGCACCGGGTGGAGGGCTCGCTCGCGATCGACCGGGTGACGGGACTGCGCCGGGAGGCGTTCTACTGGTCAGCCGTCCTGCTCACCTTCGCGCTCGGCACGGCGGTCGGCGATCTGACGGCGGCCACGCTGGACGTGGGCTACCTGCTGTCCGGACTGGGCTTCACCGCCCTGATCGCCGTCCCGGCCGTCGCCGCACGGGCCCGCTGGGTCGGCCCGGTCGCGGGCTTCTGGTGGGCGTACGTGCTGACCCGCCCGCTCGGCGCCTCGTTCGCCGACTGGATGGGCGTGAGCCGGGCCCGCGGCGGCCTGGACCTCGGCACCGGCCCGGTCAGCCTGGCGCTCGCCGTGCTGATCACGGCCGTGCTCGCGCTGTCCGCCGTCACCGCACGGTCCAGCCGCCGCGCGTAGCCCGGCGACGGCCGGTCCGCGGCGGGGTGGCCTCGGTCGAGTGCCCGCCGCCGAAACGAGCTGTTCCCGGTACCCCACGGCAGTCGCCGGCGGGTACCGGGAACAGGCACAGCACGCCACAAGCGAGAGCACCAACGGCAACACCAGCCCGGGCAGCGGCAACAGAGCACCGGCAACAGCACCGGCGAGGGCAGCGGCCGGGCCGGTCAGTAGCGGTCGGTGATCTCCTTGGCGAAGACCGTGCCCAGGGGTTCGGGGCCGATGTACTGCTGGCAGTTGCACGGTCGCGGCTCGTACTGCAGCGGCTTGCGTTCGGCGTCCCAGGCCGTCGGGGCCTGGACCGTCTCGTGGCACTTGCCGGCCTGGTCGTGCTTGGCCAGGTGGTGGGTGCAACCGCAGACCGGCTCGGGCGGGCGCTTGGCCGCGTCGAGGGCGAGTTGCCGACGTTCGGCGGCCTTGAGCAGTTCCAGCTTCCGCTCGTGCCGGGTCCGGAGCATGCCCCGGACGCGGTCTCCGCTCCAGCCGCCGCCGACCATCACCACCGCTATCGCCCACCAGATCCAGTCACCCATGGCCCAACTCCCCCGTGCCCGTAGCCGTTCTGACGCTCCCCCGGCCGGATCGCCGGGTGCCGGATCCAGGGTAGGCCCCGGAGGGCCGCCGCTCACCGCCCCGGAGCCCGTGCCGGCTCCGGGGGCCCGTGCCGGCTCCGGGGCACTGCGGAACGGGCCCCGGGGCGGCGGGGATCAGCAGGAGCCGGCCGGGCGGTCGCGGACCACCAGGTCGGTGCGGCCGGCGGTGGTGTCCAGCCGGATCACCCGGGTGCCCCGGTCGGCCGCGGCCTCGTACTGGCCGCCCCGGTTGCAGGACAGCCGCTGCGGGGCGCCGCCGGTGAGCGGGACCTGCCAGAGCCCGGGCAGCACGGCGTCGGTCCAGCCGCCGCCCACGGGTTCGCTGTACAGCGGCTCGTAGGTCACGGCCTGGTCCGACGCGGTGATGGCCCGGATGCGGGCGCCGCCGGGCCGGTGGCGTAGTCCGTCATCGGGAAGGCGACGTCGCCGCCGGAGACCACGGCCGGGCCGACCCACTGCGATCCGGTGGAACGGAAGACGCTGCGGACCGGTCCCCCGGCACGCCAGAAGGCCCCGCATCTCTGCGGGGTCTTCTGGGTGGATGCCGGCGTTCGCCCGGGCGCCCGATCAGGGGAGCAGGCGCTCCACGGCTGCGGCGCCGTACTTGGCGAGGTCCTGGCGGGCCTTCTCGATCAGCGCGGGAGTGGGTTCGCGCCCCGAGGCACGCACCATGTCCTCGGGGTCGACGGGGTGCTCGGCCCCGGTGTGGAGCAGGTGGTCCGGCGTGGGCATGGAGTCGCTGTCACTGATCCTGGACATGTAGTACCTCCGGGAGAGGAGTGCGGGCCGGCCGCCGAGCGGGCGACTAGCTCTTCCCTAGAGTGTGGACCCATATCGCCCGAACCGGACACTGCGAACCGCCTCCCGTGTCAAAACTCCGGCCCGACCGAGCGCCGGAAGCCCACCGGGCCGGGGGCGCACTCAGCCCTGGATGCCCTTGACGGCCTTGATGCTGTCATTGCTTTCGCTGCCGACATTGCCCTCGTTGCCCTCGTTGCCACCGGCGCCGTCGTCGACCAGGACGGCCGAGTCGAGCGCGCCCGTGACGCGGTCCAGCAGGGAACGCAGGGCGGCGAGGTCCTCGACCGGGAGGCCGGTGGCGGCGAGGAGCCGGCGCGGCACCAGGCCCGCCCGTTCACGCAGGGCCAGCCCGCTGCCGGTGAGGCTGACGGTGACGGACCGCTCGTCCTCGGGGCTGCGCTCGCGGCGCACCAGGCCGGCCGCCTCCAGCCGCTTGAGGAGCGGGGAGAGGGTGCCGGAGTCCAACCGCAGGTGCTCGCCGATCCGCTTCACGGGCAGTTCGCCGTGCTCCCAGAGCACCAGCATGACCAGGTACTGGGGGTAGGTGAGACCGAGGTCCTTGAGCAGCACCCGGTAGACGCCGCCGAAGGCGCGCGAGGCGGCGTTCAACGAGAAGCAGATCTGCTGGTCGAGGCGGAGCAGCTCCTCGTCGCGGAGCGGGTCCGGGTCGGTCGACGCCGGGCTGACGGTCTCGGGGGGCTTGGCCATGGCCCCATCGTACCGGCCGCATGCACCATTCAGTTGTGCGCAATTCAATTGTGTGCTCTACTTGAGTCCGGAAGGCGGCCCCGGCCGCCGGACGCAGAAGCACGACCGACGCAGGACGGAAGGAAACGGACCCATGGACGCGCTCTACACCGCAGTGGCCACCGCGAACGGCCGGGAGGGCCGCACCGTCAGCTCCGACGGCCGGCTGGACCTCGCCCTGGCGATGCCGCCCGCCCTCGGCGGCAACGGGCAGGGCACCAACCCCGAGCAGCTGTTCGCCGCCGGCTACGCGGCCTGCTTCGCGAGCGCCCTGGGCGTGGTCGGCCGGCAGGCGCGGGTCGACACCGGCGAGATCTCGGTGACCGCCGAGGTCTCCATCGGCAAGGACGGCGCCGGCTTCGGCCTCGCGGTGGTCCTGCGCGTCGAGCTGCCGGACGCGCTCGCGGGCGAGGCCGGCGAGCTGCTGGTCAAGCAGGCGCACGAGGTCTGCCCGTACTCCCGGGCCACCCGCGGCAACATCCCGGTCGAGCTCGTCGTCGAGTAACGACGTCCGGGATGACAGCCCCCGGTGAGCCCGCCACCCACGGGACCCGGGCGTGACGGAGGCCCGCCGCGCGACTGCGCGGC
>NZ_JBHJUK010000126.1:0-26089 GCF_042266225.1 Kitasatospora sp. NPDC056181 | reverse complement strand
CATTATCACACCCGTTTGGGGTGTGTTTTTTTTTTTTTAAAACCCACCACCCCGCCCCCGGGCGCGGGCCGGGGGCGCCCGGGGGCCCCCCCCGGCGCCCCCGCCGCTTCGTCGAGCGTGCCAGGAAGTCCGCGCCGGTCCGTGCAGGTCCGTGATCCCACAGGCCGGCCGGGGCCCGGGCCGCGGAGGGGAGGTGGATCCACCATCTGGCGCCGGTGGCCGGTTCCGGTGGAATCGGCGGGACAGGACGCCAGTCCGACGGCGTCGCAGGTAGCCAAGTCCGTTCGCGATCCAGGCTTGTGGCGGCCCGGTACAGGGTGGCCACCAGGGGCAGGGACGAACCGGCTGCGGGCCGATTCTCACCGGCCTCCGGGCGGCCGGCCGGACGGTGGGCGGCGTTGGTCCGACAGTACCCGGCGCGGGCCTTTGGCACGCCCGTCTTCACGCGGTCAGTTGGCTGGTCCCGGTGTGCGGCTGTTCGCTGTGCTCTGCGCGATGGCGCTGGAAGAGGGCCAGGGCGGCGATGGAGGGTGCGTCCTTGAAACGGCCTTCGGCGATGAGCTGCCAGACCTCCGCTTCGGAGAACCAGCGACTGATCAGGCCCGCCTCCGTCTCGTCGAGGTTGGTCTCGCCGGTGGTGAGGTCCGTTGCAAGAAGAACGTGGAAGCCCTGGTTGCAGAATCCGTAGGCCGCGAACAGGTGCCCCAACGGCGTCATGGCGCCGGCGGTCAGCCCGGTCTCCTCGGCGAGTTCACCACGGGCGAGGGCGAGCGGGTCCGCCTCCGGCTTGTCCTCCCAGGAGCCTTGAGGGAACTCCCAGTAGCGCCCCTGGACCGGGTACCGGTACTGCTCGACGAGATGGAACCCGCCGTCGGCATACGGGACGACGAGCGCGAAGTCGGGCTTCTCCACCAGGCCGTAGACGCCCTCGACACCGTCGTGCCGCAGGGTCTTGTCCTCGCGGACCGTCATCCAGCGGTTCGTGTAGACGACGGTGGTGCTGGTGGCCACCAGTTCGTGCTCGGGCTGTGCCGGAGACGTCTTCGTTTGCATGCTCAGACGCTAGCCCAACGCAGAGAACCGATCCGTGTGGAGCACGTGGCCGCCCGCACGGGCCGCAACACCCGGTGACAGGCCCGGTCCGGGAGGACCCGACGCCGCCGTCGGGTGGGATGCAGAGGTCTTGATCGTCGCCGTGGAGATCCTCGGCGACACCGACGAGTTGCTGCACGCGCATGTGTGGCCGCGGTACGCGTGCGAGCCCGCCGACCTTGCCGGCATGCCCGTCTGGCTGTATCCGCACGAGCATTGAGAGATGCTGCTGTCGATCAGGGCGATCCAGGTGCCGCGCTGCAGTTCCCGGACGCCCGGGCGGGCGGGCCAGGCTAGCAGGGTCAGGGCCCGTCGCCGAGCACGGAGCGGTACGGTGCGCCCAGGCCGCGGTCGGCGCGGACGGCTTCGCCAAACGCGCAGAAGACCCACGGCCCAGGCGCGAACCCCGGACCACCCGACCGCCTCACCACCCAGGACGAAGGCCAGAGAAGAAGGAAGTCGCCCAAGCTCTCGGCTACAACCAGGTCACCACCGCCAACGTCGCCGCCGAAGTCGGCGCCCCACGGAGCCAATACGTCTCGCGCGACCACCCGCGGTGACTGCTTCGCATTCTGGGACCTCACATACGCGGCACCGGAACATGCGGGCCTACCTGTCCACACGCTTTCCTCCGAATCCCCCTGCAACCTCCCGCGGGGGTGCACGTCTATGGAAGTGAAGGCACGGAGAGCGGGACCGGCGGGATCGGGGGGGACCAGCACCGGGCGTCTTCACTCGGCTCTCCGTCAGGACAGCCTCCTGGAGGGGCACGTCGTGCACATGCCCGTCATCTCCGTTTTGTACAGAACATCCGCACCTGGTGTGCACTGGCCACCGCCGTCGCAACCGTGAGCCGTACGACGGCCTGTACTCGATTTACACCTTTGGGGGACGTCATGAACCGCATCGTCAAGCGGGCCGCTGTGCTTGCTGCCGCAGCCTGCTCGCTCGGAACGCTCGCCGTGTCGAGCGCTACCGCCGCCACGCAGACCCCGCAGGCCTCGGGCACCGTCTACACGGTCCCGAACCTGAACTACTGCCATGGGCAGATGAACACCGTCTGGCAGCCCACCCGTCAGGTCCAGCTCGCCATGAACGCCGACACCCCGACCGGAGTGGCGGTCACCTGCACGGCTCAGCTCTACACCTACCAGACGGGCCCGACCGGACCGAGCTACACCATCACCAACGGTGCCAGCGCGCAGGGCGACTGGACCGACGACAAGACCGCCGGCAGCTACAAGTACGTCTGCGTCAGCGAGATGGACATCAGCCTGACCTCGAACCGGCCAGTGGGCAACTACGTCGGCTGCAGCACCATGTACTGAACCCGCTCGCGCCGGTAGCCGAACCGCCCCGCCCGCCCCGCACAGCACCACACGGGCGGGGCGGACACCATGCACGACCACCCTGTCGACGCCTCGCCCAGGAGGTCCGCACGGCCGCTGTACCACGCCCTGGCTGTGATGACCTCTCAGGGGCCCGGCAGCGTGCTGGTGGACCGAGCGACTCTGTCGAGGATCTTGGTTTTCCTTGATCACTGTCCTTGGCGCCGCCAGCGGGGCCGGGGCAGTTCGTGAGCGTCGAGGTACTGCTCACCGGTTCCATGACGAGCTGATGCTGCGACACCTCGACGTCGAACTCCGCATGTACGCGGACTGCGGGGTGCTCATGGCCACCGCGGCCTGCGCCGCCACGCAGGCTCCCCTCGTCGCCGAACTCCTGGAGGACCTCCTCGACAACGCGGGCCAAGACGCCCCCGGGCGGCTGCGTGACTGCGGCATCGCGTATCTGCGCCACCACACCGACACCCCGAGCACTCGCGTCACCAGCCATGCCTGGCACACCCTGACCGGCGCTCCCCTCCCGCACACCCTGGCCGACCAGTTGGAACGGGCCGACGACCTGCAGATCACCGATCTCATCGAACACAGCATTCGCACACCCGCACGCAGTGTGACCGGCCTGGTCACCCCATCGGCGTCCCCTCCCACTCCGCCAACCCGGGCACGCACCCATGTTCACCCGTCATAAGGCGACCCGCCGTGCCCCGGCACCGCCGGCCGTGTCCGCCCCGGGCGTCGCCCGCCTCCTGCGCCGCCCGTCCCTGTTCGGCCTGTGGTGCGGGCAGGCACTCTCCAGACTCGGCGACCAGCTGTTCACCGTGGCGCTCATCTGGAGTGCCACAGCCAGCGGCTCCACGACCCTGCTCGGCGCACTGACGCTCCTGGAGACGCTCCCGCGCCTGATCATCCTGGTCGCCGCCGGGCGCAGCCTCGACCACCTGCGACCCAAGTACACCCTGCTGTTCACCTGCGTGGCGGGCGCCCTGTTCGCCGCACTCCCCGTCATCGCGCCCCGCCGCTACGAACTGATGGCACTCACGGTGGCCGCCGCGGCCATCGCCGGCGCCTCCGCCCTGTACACCCCCTGCTTCAGCAAGCAACTGGCCCTGCTCATCGACCGCGATACCGAAGGCCCGGCCAAGAGCGTCCTGTTCTACACCACATCGTCCCTCGTACAGACCGTCGGGCCCGTCCTCGGCGGCCTGCTCCTGGGCCTGTGCGGCGCCGCTCCGCTCTATCTCCTGGACGCCGCCAGCTTCCTGGTGGCAGCCCTGCTGTTCGCCACTCTGCTGCCCGATGGCGCCGGGCCTTCCGCCGTGCGCGCGGCCCACAGCCGGCTCCGGGACCCGATGCACCACGTCTGGCGCGCGCTCTGGGCCGACCGCACCCTTCGCTGGATCCTCACCACCGCGCTGGCCGACAAGCTCCTCAGCTTCGGCCCCGTCATGCTCGGAGTCCCGCTCCTCGTCCACGACCACTTCCAGCTCACCTCGGCGTACTACGGCGTTCTGATGGCCGCTTCGGCCTGGGGCATGGTCCTCGGCAACCTCATCCTGGGCAGACAGAGCGCCCGTCGGAACCTCCGTCACCTCATGACCCTGGGCTATCTCGCCACCGGCATCGGCGAACTGGGCGTCGCCCTCAGCCCGGACATCACCGCCGCCCTCCTGAGCACCTTTGCTCTCAGTACCTTCATCCCGTTCTGTGTCCTGCCGGTGATGCTGGCCCTCCAAGAACGCGTCCCACCACACCGCATGGCCCGCTCCATCGCCACCTACACCACCCTTGACCTGGCCGCCGGCGTCACCTCCCTCGCTCTGACCGCCCCACTCGCCCACACCGTCTCCGCCCCCGCCCTCATCACCTCACGGCGAACCGGTGCGCGACAGCGGCACCGATGGCGGCCGCATGAAAGACCTCGCTTCCGCCCGGGGCGTGCCGGTGCTCGCCGCCGGGCGGGCCGGCAGGCACACTGAACGCTGTGACCGACGTGCGTGAGACGCTGGACTACCAGACATTCGGCCGGGCGGTACGCGAACTCGCGCAGACGATCGCCGACGACGGGTACGAGCCCGACGTGATCCTGAGCATCGCCCGCGGCGGCGTGTTCGTGGCCGGCGGTCTGGCGTACGCGCTGGACTGCAAGAACATCCACCTCGTGAACGTCGAGTTCTACACCGGCGTGGGCACGACGCTCGAAATGCCCGTCATGCTGGCACCCGTCCCCGATGCGATCGACTTCTCCGGCAGGAAGGTCCTGATCGCCGATGACGTCGCCGACACCGGCAAGACGCTGAAGCTGGTCCACGACTTCTGCCTCGACCACGTCGCCGAGGTGCGGTCCGCCGTCATCTACGAGAAGTCGCACTCCCTGGTGAAGTGCGAGTACGTGTGGAAGAAGACCGACGACTGGATCAACTTCCCGTGGTCGACGGAACCGCCGGTCGTCAGGCGCGACAGCCAGGTACTCGACGCCTGACAGCAGCCCTCCTGCGCCTCGCCCGCCAACGCATCAGCGTCCTGTTCGCCGTGCTCCGAGACGGCACCCGCTACGAGACCCGCACCTGCGCAACCGCACCCGCATGGCCTGCGCAGCCTTGACGAAGGGCGTCGAGGAACCCCCGGGGCGGGGCTCACCGCGCACGAGACGGGTGCGGGTCAGAGCCGCGGGTCAGAGCCGCGGGTTCGTGATCGGCGGTGGCCCCGGCGGGCCCTGACGCCTCGCCGGTTCCGGTTGTGGTGGGGGTGGGGGCGCCCACTGCGGCTTCCGTCGGGCGGCCCGTTCCGTCCGCAGCTCGACCAGCCCGCCGCCGAGGACGGTCAGCCCCGCGATGATCACCAGGAAGACCAGCGGCCGGTGATCGTCACGAATCGTGGCGCACTCCGCGGGCTCCGGGGTGTAGGTGTACGTGTCCGGGTCGGGGTGCCCGACCCGGGGGCCGGCCGGGGCGAACACGGACCCGCACTCCCCCACGCTGGACTCGATCGCAGTGAACCCCCAGACGATCCCGCCGGTGAGCAGGATCAGCCCCATGACAGTGAACCGCAGCCCCCGCACCGCTCCCCCGGATCCCTCGACGCCGCCGTACCGCACGGACAGGCTTACCGCATGGATCAAGGACTGTCAGCACCTGTGACCGGTCCTCCGCCCCGCTCGCAAGCGCGTCGTCCCACCGACGTCGAGGACGACGGCGAACCCGTCGCACCACGGCCCCAGGCCGTACTCGCCCTACTCGCCCTACTCGCCGGAGTCTCCGGACTCGCCGGACTGCCGGCTCCGCCCCCGAGCACCCGTTCCCGGCCGCGATCGAGGACGCCCCGGGTGCCGGCGGGGCCGCTCAGGGGGTGGCGTGGCGCAGGATGTCCAGCACCTCGTCGGTGATGGCGGCCTCGTTCCGTTCCAGGTCGGGTCCGGTGAGCTGGTCGGGCAGTGCGGGCAGGCCGGTCAGGACCGGGGTGTGCAGGTGGCCGCCCGGCAGGTCCGGGGCGAGTTCGAGCCGCAACCGGTTGGAGCGGTAGGCCACTTCGTTGGACAGGTACCCGCCGCCGCCCCCCGCCACGGCGCGCGAGCCGGGGGTCGGGCCGTCCTCGCGGTCGACCGGCTGGTCGCCGCCGGCCGGGATCTCGGTGACGGCGCTGTTCAGCCGGACCGGGAACGGCTGTTGGACGGCGGTCATCTCCTCGGCGGGCAGAGAGGTCGCGATGAACTCCGCGCCGGGGCCGAGGCCCGGGGCGGTGACCGGGTGGTCGCGGGTGCCGCCGGAGAGGGCGCCGACGTTGTCCGGGTAGGGGTCGGCGGAGCGGGCGCGGCCCGCCCACGCCTCCAGGGTGAACAGCCCGGGATAGCCCTGGCTGATCGTGGTGATCTGGTCGGCGGCGCACGGCCCGGGCGCGAGGCGCGGGCCGAAGGCGCGCTCGACGATGCCGCGGTCGAAGTCGCCGTAGCGCACCGGCAGCACGACGGCCCGGATCTCGGCCCGGGTGCCGTCGGCCAGGGTGATCCGCCGGCCGTTCAGCTGGAGGACGGCCGAGCCGGAGGGGTTGGCCCGGCGCAGCTCGGTGTCGAGGCCGAACGGGTCGAAGCCGCTGACGAACACCCGGCGCACGTCCGGGGCTCCGCTGAAGCCGTTGTCCCGCAGGCCGCGCGAGGCGTCCTCGAACCGCTGCCGCAGCCGGCCGGCGTCCACGGTGAAGTCGGGCTGCCACTGGGCGAGTCGGACGGTCATGGCCAGCCGGGTCCAGTACAGCGGGCGGTCGTCCCGGGCGGGCAGGTCACCGCCGGTGCGCCGGCCCTGGGCCCGGTTGACCGCCGCCTGCCAGAGCGCCTCGCCCCAGGCGTCGACCAGGCGCTCGGCCTCCGCGGCGCTGCGGGTGGTGCACAGCGCGGCCGGGAAGCGGTGGACGAAGTCGCCGAGGCCGGCCCGTTCGGTGAAGGCGGCGGTCCGCGCGTCCCGGAGCCGGGCCTGCTCGGGGTCGGCTCCTCCCTCGGCGGGGGCGTCGGCCTGGGTGTCGGCCGGCGCGGCGGTGGCCGTGGAGCAGGCGGACTGCGCCTGGGCCGGGGCGGCGGTCGGGAGCAGCAGCGCTGCCAGCGCACCGGCGAGGGTGACGGCCAGCTTGGCGGGGCGGGCGATGGTCATGAAATGTGACAGTACATGGACAGGTGACGGCCCCACCAGACGGCCTCCGCGGGCCGACCCCCCGCGCTGCTGGAGGAGGGAAGTGCGGCCGGGGCGGCCGACGATTCACCGAGGGCTCCGGCGGAAACCTCCGCCGGGCAGGACGCGGGCCCGGTCCAATGGTGCGGACCGGGCCCGCGGCAGGGGCCGGGTTCAGGCCCGGGCGGCCCGCCGCCGCATCTGGGCGGGGACGAGCCGGCGGACGCGCTCCGCGGCCCGGGCGCGGCACGACCGGCGGTCGACCACGGCACGGACGGCCCGCCGCCGGTCCGCCTCGCGCAGCAGATCGGCCTCACGCAGCTGGTGGAGCGAGTAGTGCAGCATGCGTCTGTCCTCCCGGACGGGGTGCGCTTTCGCCCCCACCCTCGTCCGCCGCAGGCCCCGGGCGCCTGAGGCGGGCGTCCCGTTGCGGCCCCAGGAGTACCTGTGGCACCGGCTGGGTGCGTTCGACTTCCTCGACCAGGCCATGCCGCCGGCTTCCACGCTGCTGCTGTGCGCGGTCCCCGTTCGTGCTCGTCACGTCCGCCCCGGCCGGGCGGTCGGCGGGGTCGACGCCGGCCCTGCGGCTGGGTCCGAACCGGGAGGCCGCCGCCGGCGTCGGTGACCTGTTCGCTCCTCCGCGGCAACGGCCTCGGCGGCCACCGGACTGTCGTGGGTCTTCTTCGTCCCGGGCGGCCTCGCCGCGGCCGGCTCGGTCCAGAAGCTGCGCCGGCAGATGTTCCAGGCGTCGAGGGCGCTGGGCCGGCCGGCCGTGGCGTGGGCGGGCTCGCCGGTGGCCCGTCAGCCCGCCGCCTGCTGGAGGCCGTCGAGGATGAGGTCCGGTCCGAAGGCGAACTCGTCGCCGTAGGTGACCGGACGGCCGACGGGGCCTCACAGTGCAGAGCTTCCTGCCGGAGCCTTCGGCAGCCGCCCAGGAGGCCCTCGCAGTCCAGCAGCGCGGCCACCCGGCGTGAGCCGTACGGGCCCGGTGCCCGCGCCGATCGGCATGCCGACGGGGGCGAGGTCCCGGTCCGGCTCGACGAGGCAGATCCCCCGCTGCGCGCGCTTGCCCCTCGCCGGCCGTACCCGCCGGAGCGGGCAGCGAGCCGACCCGTCGACGCTCCCTTATTCTTCCCGCATGACGAGCCCTCAGCACGATCCCGGACGGGACGAGGCCATGGCCCGCAGCGCCATCGACGCGTACCTCGCCAACCGCACGCGGTACTGGGAGCGGGCCGCTCAACAGACGAAGGCAGCCGAAGCCCAGGCTGCCCACCGGGCCGCGCGCAACCGGCTCACCCGGTGGAAGAACGACGGAGTCCTCGACGACTGGGTCGCAAGCGCCGTCGTCGAGGCCGCCGAACAGGACGCCGCCCGAATCGGCCGCGAGAGCGCCGCCGCGAAGACCGGTCCGGCCCTGCACGCAACCGCCGTCCGCCACACGGAGGCAATCCGACGCTGGCTCCACGCCCAAGGCCACAGGCTCGCCGACAACACGCCAGAGCAGGCACAACCGCACACACCCCCCCAAGGCCGACCGGAGTAACGAGCCGCCAAGGCTCCGCCCAGCCCGGCCCTTCCCTTCCCGCCGCCACACCTCCTGCCAGACCGCAGTGTTGCCGCCCAAGGCCTCCAAGGCGTTCAAGGCCTCCAAGTCCTCCAAGCCGTGCAGCCAAAGATCGCCGAGCGCCCGGGCGCAGCGCCTTGTTCGATGTCTCCAGGCGCAGCAGGAGGACGTCGGGGCCTGGCGGCCCCTGTGTGCGGGGTGTGGGGGTGGCGCCTGCGGCGTCACCGGGGGCGGGCACGGGAACGCGCGGAGCGCAGCAAGGACCAGCAGCAGCCGCAGGGGCCGCGGTGATGGGGACCGTTGAAATTCCCCCTGCTCAGGGGGGCGGGACAGACCTGCTCACCTCGCCCCCACGACGCCCGGCCCGGGGACCGTCGGTACCTCGTGGCGCCGCAGCTCCTCGGAGCGACGCACTGTGTTTGTATGCCCACCGTATTCTGGTGATCTTGATGAGGCCGGGGAGCCGGCAGGCCCCAGGCACGACACGAGAGACACAGGGGCGGGCCGTGACAGAAATCCGTATGCCAGACTTCCATGCTCCGTTCCCACTGGAACGCAACCCTCACCTGCAGGAAGCTTCCAAGATCATGTGGGAGTGGATCGATCTCCGCGGGCTGGCGGCGACACCCAGGGCCCGCGCCCGCATGCTCAACACCGGGGCCGACCTGTCGGGCGCCTACGTATGGCCGCGAGCCGGACTCGACATGCTGTCACTGGGGCTGAAGTGGCTGGCCCTGACGTTCCGCATCGATGACCAGCTCGACGAAGACGACCCGGACGAGCAGCCGGGGTCCCGTGCGAGGTGCATCGAGGAGCTGTGCGGGATCCTGCACGACGTTCCCGCGCCGCAGTCCCCGGTCGCCGACGCCCTGCACGAACTGTGGAAGGAAACGCGCACGGGCCGGCCGGCGAGCTGGCAGCGCGTCTTCGTCTCCGACTTCGAGGCGTTCTTGCGCTCCTACGCCCTGGAGGCAGAGCTCAAGGCCGTCGGCCGAATACCGGAACTCCCCGAGTACCTCGGGTGGCGGATGTACTCGGTCGGCATGCCATGGCTGTGGGACCTCGACGAACTGCGCCTGCCGCTCCACCTCCCCGACAGCGTGCGCAACTGCCAGACGATGAGCACTCTCCGCCAGGCAGGATCACTGCACATCGCCCTGGTCAACGACGTGTTCTCCGTCGAGCGGGAAAGCATCACCGGCTACCCCTACAACGCCGTCTCCCTCACCATGCAGGCACAGGGCTGCTCCTTGCAGGAAGCAGTGGACCAGGTCGCCGGCCGGGTCACTGAACACGCCCAAGTGGTCAGCCGCATCCTCGAACACCTCCCCACAGAACTCCGGCGCCGGCAACTGCCCCCCGACGTCCGCACAGCCGCCCTCGACCACTGCGAGAACATCGCCCTGAACCTACGCGGACAACTCGTCTGGCACGCCTCGGTCCGCCGCTACGCCATCACCGACATCACCGACATCACCGGGCAGTGGGCAGGGAACTACCCCGACGATCTGCTGCGCCAGGCAGGCTGACCGGGTCGGCCCCACGGCATCAACGGCGTCGCCCGCCTTCCCCGCACGAGACGTAGGAGGCCGGCCCCGCCCGACTGCTCGTGCCGGGGAGCGGACGGCGCCTTCCGGGCAGCGCTCGCAGGGTGATCGGCCGTCACAGCGGAGGGCTGCCTGATGGCCGGCCCACTCCGGGGACGGGCCGAGTTGTCCAGGGTGCGCGAAGCTCAGCGCGCAGCGCCGCCACGGGCACCCTGGACCACTCGACACGGTCCGCGTCCTCCACCCGCGGGCTGGTCCCGTACACCGTGGGGACCACCCGGCAGTACGGGGCGTGGGCCCCGATCTCCCGGGCGGCCGTGAGGGCTGCGCAAGATCTCCTCAGCGACGATCAGCACCCGGGCCCGGGGCCGCCCGCACTCCGAGTTCGTTGAGGCTGCGAGGAGCTTCGGGGCCTTGTCCCTGTGCCTGCGGGACGCGCGGTTCCCGGAGGCACGTTCACACATCGCGGTGCCGTACGACGACCACTGCGAGGGCGACCGTGACCAGCGGCCACAGGGCGTACACCGTCCAGGAGCCGGGGAGCGTGGCGGTGTAGCCCAGGGATCCGGGATCCGGCTCCCAAGTCTGGACCAGACGGGTCCAGGCAGCCGACACCATGGTGTGTTTGACGTCCGCCAACCAACGGTTGCTCTCCGAGAACATGGTGGGCAGCATCAGCAGGGTGAAGACGCTGGTGAGCATGGTCCCGGCTGCGTGCCGGAGCAGGACGCCGAGGCCCAGGCCGGTCAGGGCGCACACCGGGGCCAGCAGCGCGGAGGCCAGCATCGGCCGGAACACATCGGCGTGGGTGATCGCAACGCCGGCGTCGTGCCGGTCAAGGAGGGCCTGGGAGACCAGGAAGGATCCGATGGAGGCGGCCGTGCCGACTGCGGTCCACAGCGCGGCGGTGACGACTGCCTTGGCCAGCACCACCGCGCCACGGTCGGGGACGGCCACGGTGGTGGTGCGGATCAGGCCACTGCCGTACTCGCTCACGACGGTGAGGGCGCCCATACTGCCGGCGACGAGTATCAGCGTCATGTAGCCGGGTGCGGAGAAGGCGTCGTAGGCCAGGAAGCCGGTGGGTTCGGAGCCCGCGGCCTTGTCGGAGAGCGTGGCCACGGCGCCGGACCCGATGACGAACAGGGTGATGAACGCCAGGACCCACGGGGTGGAGCGCAGGGACCGCGTCTTGATCCATTCGGAGGCGATCAGGTCGCGGAAGCGGGCGGGCGGCTCGGCGAGGGAGACGGCCGAGGCGGTCGCGATGGCTGGGGCGTACGTGGTCATCGGGCCTGTCCTGCCTGGTATTCGATGCTGTCGGCGGTGAGTTCCATGAAGGCCTCCTCCAGGGAGGCGGTCCGGGCGGTCAGCTCGTGCAGCAGGATCCGGTGCTCGAAGGCGAGCGCGGCGATCCGGTCCGTCGGCAGTCCGGTCACGAGGAGCTTCTCGGTGCCTGCCGATCCCTCAGGCTCGACCGATGCGCCGGCGGCGGTGAGCACCGCAGTCAGCTCGGCTGCCTGCCGCGTGCCCACCACCACGCCGAGGGCGGTGCCGCGGGCCGCGAAGTCCTGTACCGACTCGGCGGCGATGAGCCGGCCCCGGCCGATGACCACGAGCTGGTCGGCGGTGTTCTCCATCTCCGACATGAGGTGGCTGGAGAGGAAGACCGTACGGCCCTCGGTCGCGAGGCGCCGGAAGAGGCGACGCATCCAGAGCACACCTTCGGGGTCCATACCGTTGACCGGCTCGTCGAACATCAGCACCGGCGGATCGCCGAGCAGGGCCGTGGCGACCCCCAGCCGCTGCTTCATGCCGAGCGAGAACCCGCCGATGCGGCGGCCCGCCGCATCGGCCAGGCCCACCTCGTGCAGCACCTCGTCCACCCGGCGCCGGGTGATCCCGTTGCTGCGGGCCAGGGCGGACAGATGGGCCGTGGCGGTGCGTCCGCCGTGGACCTGACCCGCGTCGAGGAGGGCGCCGACGTGCCGCAGGCCCCGGCCGTGGCTGCGGAAGGGGACCCCGCTGACGGTGGCGGCGCCGCCGGTGGGCGCCTCCAGGCCGAGGATCATCCTCAGGGTGGTGGACTTGCCTGCTCCGTTGGGGCCGAGGAAGCCGGTGACCTGGCCCGGCCGCACGGTGAAGGACAGCTGGTCGACGGCGGTCTTGCCGCCGTAGCGCTTGGTGAGTTCGTTGACTTCGATCACATGGACAACCCTGCCGGGTGGGCCCCGTCCGGGCATGAGGCCGTGAGCGGCAATCGTGCGGCTGGGTTCGCCCGTGGGCGTACGCCCACGGGCGAACTCAGCAGCGCCGGGGGCGGAACTCCTCAGTGCAGGTCAGCGGCCTGCGCCAGGGTGAGGCGGGGTCAGGAGCAGCGCCACCTGGAGCCGCGTCGTTTCTCCTCGGCGGCCGCGGCTTCGGCGGCCGACGGTCACGGTCGGCCTCCTGGCGGGTGCGCGGTCGGCGGGTGCGCTGGTGGGCGGCGGCCTGGCGGCAGCCGGCGCACAGGCGGCGCACAGCCCGTCGTCGTTCCAGCCCCGAGCCGGGCGGGCGGGCCGAACCCGGCTCGCCCGCCCCGGCACATCCGTAAGGGCGTCGGCGTCGGCGGATAACGAATGCGTCACGGCGCGGGAGGGGATCGGCGTACCGCGGTCCCACCTGTGCCACATCTCTTCAACGCAGGAGCACAGAGCGCCATGCAGTTCAACATCGTCCGGGCCGCGGCCGGGGCAGCCTCCTTCGCCGTACTGGCGTCCGTCGCCGTGACAGGGGCCGCCCCGGCCGCGGCGGACGAGACCCGCACCAACCGCGTCCTGGTGGTCCTGGCGGACTTCGAGGACCAGCACCATGCCGAGGCCGGAACGGACAAGGCGGGCATCGCGCAGCGGTACTTCGGAGCGGAGGGCTCGTTGCAGAGCTACTACCGTGCCGTCTCCCGCGGCCGCCTCTCCTACGTCCCCGCCGTCCCGGACAAGGTCGTCGGGCCCCTGACCCTGCCCTGGCACGCGAACTGCGACCCGCGTGCGGCCCGTCAGGAGGTCGAACGCCAGCTGCCGCAGCGAGGCCTGACCAAGGGCAAGGACTACGACAGCCTGTCCATCGTCCTGCCCCGGGTGCCCTGCGCCTGGGCCGGGCTGGCACAGGTCGGCGGCCCTGTCAGCTGGCTGAAGGCCGGCAAGGGCGGCCCGACGTTGGCGGCCGTCGCCCACGAGTTCGGCCACAACCTCGGCCTGCCCCACCAGCCGCGCCGGGTCTGCGCAGGCGGCGACCTGGGTGCCTGCGGCGCCCCTGCGGAGATGGGAAGGAAGTCGCCCATGGGCGGTGGAGGCGCTGCCCTCGGCCTCTCGGCCACCCAGCTCATCCACGCCGGATGGCTCGCACCCGGCGAGCACCAGCGGGTGACCGCCTCCGGCAGCTTCACCCTGCGCCCCCTGTACGGCGACGAAAAGGGCGTTCGCGCCCTGGAGGTGCCGCTGGGTCACGACCGGCTCGTCCTGGAGTACCGCCGCCCGGCAGGGTCCCTGGACGGCCGTCTGAAGGGCGTCTACGCCTACCGGGTTTCCGGCGACTCCTACCGGAGTGCCAACCCGCTCTCGACGTCCGCGGGTGACCGCGACGGCGCGGTCACCACCCTCCACGACACGGCTGCGAAGCTGACCGTGACGGTCGGCGCACTGGACGCGGACAAGGCCACCGTCACCATCACCGTCAACGGCGTCACCGCACCCACCGGTACGACCACCGCGCCCGCCGTGGTGGTGCCGCCCGGCAACCCCACCGCCTCCGCCCCCGCATCCCCCGTGCCGGATCCGGACGGTCAGGACGAGCCGGCGGACACCGACGACCCGACGGGCCCGGACGACCCGACGGCCTCCGCCCAGGCCCCCCAGGCCTCCCAGACAACCGAGGCCACCGAGGCAACTGCCCACGCCACGCCCGCCCCCACGGCCGGCCGCTCCGGCGACACCGGTGCCGGCGCCGGCGCCGACGCGAACCTCGCCCACACGGGCGGGAACGGCACCGCGCTGGCCCTGACCGCTGCTGCCGGGGCCACACTGACAGCTGCCGGGGCGCTTCTCTTCCGACGCCGGAACCGGGGCGGCGGCCGCCGGGCACGCACGCAGCGCTGACGGACCACCGCCCGGCCGGCCGCCGACACGACACCGGGAGGCGGCCGGCCGGGTAACCGTGCCCTTCAGTACGAAGACCCGGCAGGAGACGGGACGGTCAGTCGCCGGGGACACCTCTCGGCAAGGCCTTCAGCGAACGGAGCAGCATGCAGGCGCACCACGGCCCACCGTCCGAGACCGGTCGCGACCACGGCGCCGCACGGCAGGACGGGGGTCCGCCGTCCACCGGGAACGCCGCGGACGGCATCGCCGCCCCGCTCACCGACCTGCCCGACGACGAACTGACGCCCCTGGTCCGGAACGGCTGTGAGCAGGCGACCGCCGAACTGTACGGCCGTCACCGTGCGGCCGTCCTGGCCCACGCCCGCGCCTGCACCCGTGACCCGCACACCGCGGAGGACCTCACCGCCGAGGCGTTCACCCGGACCCTGAGCGCGCTGCTCGCGGGCGCCGGTCCCACCGGCCCGTGGCGCCCCTACCTGTTCACCGTCGTCCGGCACCTGGCCGCAGACTGGGCGGCCGGCGGCCACCGCGCACTGCCCACCGGCGACGTCGAACACCTCACCACCGCTCTACCGACTGCCGCGAGCGGCGAGCAGATCGCGCTGCAGCGCGAGAACGACGCACTGATCGCGCGCAGCTTCCGCTCCCTGCCCGACCGCTGGCAGCAGGTGCTGTGGCACACGGTCATCGAGGGCAGGAACGCCCGGAGCGTGGGCCCGGCGCTGGGGCTGAGCACGAGCGGAGTGTGGTCGCTGGCCGAACGCGCCCGCGAGGGCCTGCGCGAGGCCTACCTGACGGCCCATGCACGCCGCCCGGGCCGGTCCGCGGAGTGCGACCACCACAGCGCGCAGCTGGCCAGGGCCGTGCGCCGATCCGAGCGGGGACCGGACCGGGCCCTGGCAGGCCACCTGACCGACTGTGCCCCCTGCCGGCTCGCCTTCGACGACATCAAGGACCTCAACAGCCGTCTGCGCGCCGCACTGCCCCTCCTGCTGCCGGCCGGCCCGGGAGCCGGAGCAGCGCTGACCTGGCAGGCAGCGCCGGCCTCCGCCCCGACCACCGCAGCTCCCGCCGCCGGGGGCGCCGGGGCCACCGGGGGCGTCGGAGCCTCGCCGGCCGGCGTTCTGGGCGTGCCCTCGTGGATCGCGGTCACCACGGCCACCCTCGCGGTCGCCGGAGCCCTCGCAACCGCCGTGTACGTGGGGGCGCCCGAGGGCGACGGCCGGCCGGCCGCCCCGCCGCCCTCGACCCGGACGACCCCGCCGGACACTGTCGCCGGAACACTGGAGCCTTCCCCGTCACCCACCGCAGGCCGGTCCAGCAGCCCTGCAGGGCCGACCACCGCATCGCCCACCGCGTCGGCGGCCAAGCCCTCCCCGGGCGCGCCGCCGGTCGACCGCACCAGGCTGCGCATCGACTCCACCGGGCTCTGCATGGACATCGCGGACGCCGCCGCGGCACAGCCGTACGAGGCGCCCTGCACGGGAAGTCCCGCACAGTCCTGGGACCTGGTCCCCGTACGGGGCACGAACCGGCAGATATCGGTGCGCAACGCGCGCTCGGGGCTCTGCCTGACCCACACCGGAACCACCGCCGACGGCGCCCCCGTCCGCCAGGCGGTCTGCGACGGGAACGCCCTGCAGACCTGGACGCTGAACCGGACCGAGGACGGCCGGGCCGGGATCCTCACCGGCGACGGCATGCACCTGGGCCTCAAGGCGTGGGCACGGGCCGACCGCCAGACGCACGACCCGCTGATCGCGACATCGCACTTCTACTACGGCTCGCCCTCGCTGCGCTTCCGGATCGACTGAAGACCGGAGGGACCGACAAGGACGACCAGGACAACCAGGACGACCAGGCGCAGCCAGACCCAACGGGCCCGGCAAGGGCGGGGCCGTGCAGCAGCGGACCGGGCGGCGGGGCCGGGACGGACACGAGCCGGCGGCCGGCTCAGGACCCGTCGGCGAGGATCAGCTCCGCCATCGTGAGCAGGCGCCGGAAGGCCGTAAGGCCCTCGTGGTACTCCGCGGAGCGTCCCAGCAGGGCGACGGCTGCCCGAAGCTCCGGCAGGCAGGTGCGGAGGATGTCGGGATGGCCCTGGCCGGGGATGCCGCCGTTGCCGAGATAGGTCGAGACGCAGCCGGCCACGGTCAGGTCCAGGTACACCAGGTCGGGCTTCTCGTCGGGCGGCACTTCGGGGAACGGCTCAGGGTGGTGCCAGGCCCAGAGGAGGGCCACCTCGCGGACGGTGGCCAGGTGCCCGCCGGGGCCGGCGGCCGGGGAATGGGTGGTCATGGAGGCGATCCTCCCGGACGCGCCGTCCTGCGCCCGCACCAGGCCATCTCAGGGAGCCGCCACGAAGGTCGGGGCCCCGTGGACCAGCGGCCCGAAGGAGACGCCGGAGCTCGCGCTGAAGGTCACGTCCGCTGGAGTGGTCCTACGTTCCGCACCGTCCAGGCGGTGTGCAGGGCGTCCAAGACGGCAGTCTGCTGCTCGGTCAACTCCCCCCGGCCGCATCGCTGCACGCCGGTTCCACCGTGGTGCCGGCGCCCCTCGGGGCCGGCACCCGAGGTCGGCGTCAGTAGACGAGGATGTCCCAGTGGCTGCCCTCGTTGCAGTACAGGTTGCCCGAGGCGGCCTTCCACTGCGGGTAGCCGTCGCCCCGGTAGCCGATGTAAGTGAAGCTGTTCTGAATGTAACCGTCGATGCAGGAACTGCGGGAGATGTCGACCTTGTAGCCGTTGTAGTGGCTGTAGGTGCCGGAGGCGTGGCCCACCTCGGTCCCGCCCGTGATGTTGATGGCACAGCCGCTGGCCTGCTTGAGGGTGATGATGGTACTCACCGTGCCCGAGTTGATCTGCTCGAACGAGGTGCAGCTGGAGTTGGACCTGGTGGTACAGCCGCCACTGGAACTCCATGTGATACCGGCGTTTCTGAACTGACCGGCGGCCGTCGACTGCGACAGCTTGGTACCGCTCGCGCCGGCCGTGGGCGCCGAGACAGCGAGGCCGGCCACGGCCAGGGCGACGACGGTGGCTGCGGTGCGTGGCTTCATCTGCATCTCCCGGTGAGGATGGTGAGCCTCGGACACGGCCCCCGGATCCCGCCGAGCCTCGGCAGGAGGACGGGAAGCCCGGCGCCGGGCGGACGAAACCGGCCCGGACGAAGAGGTCGTACGAAGTGCTGTGGACGCGCCAGTGCCCTGGTGTGAGGGACGACCGATCCGTCCGGCACTGCCGCCCGCGGATCCGGGGCAACAAGTGGCGGACTTCGAGGGCCAGTACCGCACCAGGATGACCCACCGCTTTCTATGCGGGTAGACCCCGGTCTGTGAATTTCGCGTGACGGGGAGGCGTACATCCACCGGGCCCGGGGGCCGGAGAGAACAGCGTCTCGGCCACGCCGTCGTCATCGGGCACGGAGACCATCCACGCCGTGGGAGGCAATCCGGCGCCGGCTTCACGCCCATGGCCACAAGCTCACCGGAAGCCAGAGGAGACACAGCCGCACACACTCCCCCAAGGCCGACCGGAGTAGTGAGCCGCCAAGACTGCGGCTGGATGAGGAGGTTCGGTGCGGCGCAGGTCCGGTTTCAGCGGGTGGCGACCGTGACAGGCCGGGGCCGCAGCGCCCCGGCTGCGGCCGGCGCGGCGCAGGCCACAGTGAGGAGCAGCGCGCCGGCCGTCACCGCGGTGACGGGGCGCCACGGCAGGACGATCGGTGCCGGGACGTGGAGCACCGCCAGCGCGGCGTGCATGGTGCCGAGTTGGACGGCTGTCACGGCGCAGCCGAGCCCGGCGCCGACCGCCACCACCAGGAGCGACTCGGCGGTCACCAGGCGCACGACCTGGGCGCGGGTCGCGCCGGCCAGCCGGAGCAGGGCAAGTTCGCGGCGTCGGTCGGTGGTGGCCATGAGCAGCGTGTTGGCGAGCGCGATGCCGGTGTAGAGGAGGGCCGGGCCGAGTACGAGGACCATGCGCAGCCACGCCGTGCGGGTGTCGGCGGGCGCGTGGGCGGCGAGCCACTCCTCCCGGGTGAGCACGGTGGCGCCGTACGGCAGGACGGCGGCGCGGGTGGTGCGCACGGCGTCGTGGCCGCCGGGGGTGGTGAGGCGCACGTCGATGCGGTCAGGGCGGGCGCCCGGGGCGTTGGCGGCGGTCACGTACAGGCCGTTGTCGCTGAGGCCGTCGCGCAGGACGGCGGCCACTCGCAGGGTCGTCCGGCTGCCGTCGGCACGGATCACCGGGACCTGTTCGCCGACCGTGGTGTGGCCCCGTTCGGCGGGCAGGACGAGGGAGTTGTCGTCGAGGTCGGCCGTCGAGCCGGCCAGCAGGGGCAGCCGGGCGAGGACTGCGAGGGCGGCCGGGTCGGTGGACGCCCGGGCCTCGGCGCGGGCGGTCGCGCCGTCGGGCCCGACGAGGGAGAGGGTGGTCGGCGCGGTGGGCGAAACGGCGGCCACGCCGGGAACCGCGCGCAGTGCTGCGAGCAGGGGGCCGCTGGGACCGGTAGGACCGGCGGGGCCGCTGGTGGCCGGGACGACGACCAGGTCGGCCGCGGTGCGCGCCCGGGCCTCTGCGGCGCGGGCGGCGCCCACCGTGTCCAGTGCGCCCGCCAGCGAACCGGCCAGTGCCACCGAGACCAGGACCGGTGCGGCCACCGCGCCCGTCCGGCGGAGCGCGGCGGCCGCGTTGGCGGGCACCAGGCGGCCCGCGTAGCCGGCGGACCGGGTGGGCAGGGCCCGGCCGAGCAGGCGGATCAGCGGCGGGGCGAGGAGCGGGGAGAGCAGGCCGGCCGCGGAGATCAGCCACATCGGCTGTGTGGTGTAGGTCTTGCGGTGCAGCAGGTCGGCGGGGTCGGTGGCGAGTGCGGAGCCGGCCAGTGCGGCGGCGGTGAGCAGCAGGCCGACGCCGGTGAGGAGGCGGCCGGCGGTCAGCACGCCGGTGTCGAGGTCGGCCGTGCGCAGGGCGTCCAGCGGGCCGACCCGGCCGGCCCGGCGGGCGGCGACGGCAACGGCGGTGAGAGCGGTCAGCAGACCGGTACCGAAGGCGGTGGGCAGCGGCCAGGGGGCGGGGGCGAGGGTGAAACCGGGCGGGGCCATGCCGATCTCGGCCAGCTGCCGGACGAACGCGGGGGCGCCGAGCCGGCCGAGCAGGCAACCGGTCGCGGAGGCGGCCGTGCCGAGCAGCAGCGCCTCGGTGAGCACGGTGCGGCGGACCTGGGCTCGGGTGGCGCCGGTGAGCCGGAGCAGGCCGAGTTCGCGTCGGCGCTGGGCGACGGCGAAGGAGAACGTGGAGGCGACGACGAACGCCGAGACGAACGCGCTCACACCGCCGGAGGTGCCGAGGGCGGCGACCAGCGGGACCAGGTCGTCCCCGCCGGGGGCGCCGCTCCCGGCGACCGCGGTGGCGAGGCCGAGCAGCATGACGGCGGTCATGGCGACGCCGAGGGCGAGGGCGAGGAAGGCGCCGAGAAGGGAAGCCCAGCGTGCCTTCAGGGACTTGAGCGCGATCCGCAGAACTGTCATGCGGCCCAGCGAACCGCCGTGGCACGTCGCGGCGCAGCAGGCCAGGGGCCACTTCGGGAGGTAGGGCCAGCCCTACCGACGGGCGTGGGCGGGCGTCCTAGGGTGGGGCGGGTGGTGATCGGGGAGGCGGGAGGGGTGGCGATGGTCGGGCGGTGGCGGCCGGGGTCGGGGTCGGGGTCGGGACCGACGGCGGGGCCGAGGTCCCCGCGGCCGGCGGCACCGGGGCCCCCGCGGCCGGCGGAGCCGTGGCGGGCGGGCGCCTCCGTGGGACCGTGGCGGGCGGGCGCCTCCGCGGCGCCGTGGCGGGCGGGCGCGTACCTGCTGGCGACCGGGCTGACCGGGCTGCTGCTGTGCGCCGGACTGCTGCTGTCCGTGGCGGCCGCCGGGGTGCTGGCGGTCCTGCTGGTCGGGCTGCCGCTGCTGGCCGCACTCGCCCTGGTCGGTCTTCCGGTGGCGGCCTGGGAGCGCCGGCTGGCCCGGTTCCTGGACGGCGGGCGGGTGCCGGACCCGCACCGCGTGCCCGACCGCCCCGGCCTCACGGCCTGGCTACGGCTGCGCTTGCGCGAGCAGGCGACCTGGCGGGAGTTGGGCTTCACCGTGCTCGCGGCATTCGTGCTCTGGCCCCTCGACCTGGCCGTGGCCGGCTGTGCCGTCGTCGCCCCCTGGTACCTGGTGGCCACCGTGCCGCTGCTCCTGCTGGACGGCGAGCAGGTCAACGTGTTCAAGCTCTGGCAGGTCCACTCCCTGTGGGCGGCGGGCCTGTTCGGGCTGGCCGGCGTGGCCCTGCTGCCATTGCTCGCCCACCTGCTGGCACGGGCAGCCGCCGTCCGGGTGGCGCTGGTGCGACTGGTGCTCGGGCCGGGCCGCCGGGAACAGCGGATCGGTGAACTCGTACGCTCCCGGGCCCGGTTGGTGGACGCCTTCGAAGCCGAGCGGCGCCGGATCGAGCGCGACCTGCACGACGGCGCCCAACAGCGCCTGGTGGCCCTGCGGATGACCCTCGGCCTCGCCCGGCTGGACGCGCCGCAGGACGGCCCGCTGGCCGGGCGGCTCACCGAGGCGCACCGCGAAGCCGGCGAAGTCCTGGCCGAACTGAGGGAGTTGATCAACGGCATCCATCCCCAGGTGCTCACCGACCGCGGGCTGCCGGACGCCTGCGCGGACGCCGCCGACCGCTCGCCGGTCCCGGTCGCCGTCCGCTTCGCACTGCCCGCCCGGCTGCCGACGTCGGTGGAGTCCGCGGGCTACTTCGCCGTCACCGAGGCGCTCGCCAACGTCGCCAAGCACAGCGGCGCGCGCACGGCGAGCGTCGAGGGCCGCTACGCGGACGGGCGGCTGACCGTCCTGGTGCAGGACGACGGCCGCGGCGGCGCCGACCCCGAGCGCGGCACCGGCCTGACCGGGCTGGCCGACCGGGTCGCCGTCGTGGACGGCACGCTGACGGTGAGCAGTCCGCCCGGCGGACCGACCCTGGTGCGCGTGGAGATCCCCTGCACCCCGGTCCGGACCACCGGAGCGGGAGCCGGACGATGAACCTGAGGATCGTGCTCGCCGAGGACGGCGTGCTGCTCCGGGAGGGGCTGATCGGGCTGCTCGCCAGGTTCGGGCACCAGGTGGTGGCCGCGGTCGGCGACGCCGGGGCACTGCGCGCGGCGGTGGAGGAGCACACGCCGGACCTCGTCGTCACCGACGTCCGGATGCCACCCGGCCAGAGCGACGAAGGGCTGCGCGCGGCCGTCACCCTGCGGGAGCGGCAGCCCGGCCTGCCGGTCCTCGTGCTCAGCCAGTACGTGCAGCGCTCGTACGCGGCGGACCTGCTGGACTCCGGGGACGGCTCCGGCGTCGGCTACCTGCTGAAGGACCGGATCGGCCAGATCGAGGAGTTCGTGACGGCGGTCGCCGAGGTGGCGGGCGGCGGGACGGTGGTCGACCCGGAGGTGGTCCGGCAGCTGCTGCGCCGCCGCCGGGACCCTCTCGCACGGCTGACCCCGCGCGAACGCGAGGTGCTGGCGCTGATGGCGCAGGGCCGTTCCAACGCGGCGATCTGCCGGGAGTTGGTGGTGTCGGACGCGGCGGTGGGCAAGCACATCGGCAACATCCTGATGAAGCTGGACCTGCCCCCGGCCGAGGAGACCCACCGCCGGGTACTGGCGGTGCTGGAGTTCCTCCGCGCCTGACCGCACCCCGGCGGGCCTGGGCCGGCGGGCCGGTGGCCACCGCTGCGCTCGGCCTCCTCACGGCTGCATGGTGGCCCTGGCGAGCCGCCGTCAGCGACGCGCCGAGAAGACCGCGATGCCGTTGGGAACCGGTCTTTCCTGGTCGTGGTGGAGGTTGTTGCGGACGACGGCACGGCCGGTGGCGGGGGCCCGGGTGGTGATGGTGGCGGACCCTCCGCCGTCCAGGTAGGAGGCCTCGGCGCAGCCCAGGGAGTGGAGGACACCAGCCAGTGCGCCGAGAGTGAGTCCGGTGGAGGTGCCGACGCGCCCGTCGGTGGAGAGCAGCCGCAGGGTGTGCCCGCCGTGGCCGATGCCGACGGCCGTGCGGGGTTCGGCGGTGACGTCGTCCAGGCCCGGCAGAAGACGGTGGTCGCGGATCAGCGGGTAGGCGCCGAGGGCGAAGGCGAACGGCACCGGGCTGCCGGAGGCGAGGCGGTAGTCGACCGCGGCGGGGGTGCCCGGGGCCAGTCCGCGCAGGGCGCGGGCGCCGGCTTCGCGGCCGAGCAGAACAGTGGTGTCCGGGTCGATGGAGCCGGTGCCCGGTGCGTCGGAGACCGTCGCGATGCGGCCGTGGCGGACGGTCACCTCGTAGGTGTCGCCGGTGCAGGGGGCGGCCCGATCGTCGTCGGTCCCGCACGCGGCGCGTGCGCGGGAGACCTCTCCCCACTGGGAGGTGAAGGCCCCGATCGAGTCGACGGGCAGGGCGTACTGGTTGAGGCCGCCCAGCACCAGTTCACTCTGTGAGGTGCGGATGTGACCATGCAGCACCAGACGGTCCATCCGGGCCCTGCCGTCCACCCCCACACCGAACACGTCCTCATCGGTGTCACCGAGCGGCCTCGTCCGGCCGAAACGCTGCCCCTCGGGCACTGCGCCCTTCAGTGGCCGGCCGTTCAGGACCGACGGGCCGGAGGCGGCACCGGTCGCCTGGACGCCGGGGTGCTCCTCGGTGATGTTGAAGAAGTCGCCGTTGATCGCAGCGGCGGCCCCGGCCTCCTCCCCCATCCGGGAGACCGTCTTCCGGGCAGCGACCGCGCCCGGGTAGAGCAGGTCGGCGACCACCCCCGGACGCTCCAGATCCGCCGTCACCACGTGGACCCTGGCGCTTCCCTGCGAGGTGGGGACGGTGAACGCCTCGTAGACCACACCGGGCGCCACCTGCTCACGCACCACGGCGGAACCGGCCGGGGCGGCGACGGCCGGGTGGGCCGTGGAACCCGACCCCAGGGCCACCGGGACCAGGGCCAAAGCAGCGGCGGCGCTCGTGACAGACCTCATGAAGTCACTATGTGCGGCACCGGGCGGCATTCTGGCGCAGGCACGGCAACCGACCGTCAGGAAAGCACCCCCGGCACCCCCTCCGGCGACCCGGGTTTCAGGGCAGCGACCCGGCACACAGAACGCCGAACCGTCAACACCCTCAGCCCCCTCGCACCACACTACGAGAGGGGCCGAGACACTCCACTGTGCCCGCCCCAACGCCGCTGACCACAGAGCGGCCGCACGGCAACCTGGCTCCTGGCGAGCGCACCACTTCCGCGCCCCTCGGGGCAGGCGACCGCGTGGAGATCCACTGGCCGATGTGCCGCACTCCGTGCCGGACTCCCACCTTCCCGCAACCCGACGTCACCAACTGGACACTGCTCGCATACTGACGATAATCAAAAGATCATACTTTGACCCACGGGGGGAAACCGTGCCAAGTCCCTATGCGCAGCCCGCTTTCGACGTCAACCCGTCAGCACTGGAGGGTTGCGGACGAACCGCCCAGCACCTGGGCGGCCAGATACCGCTCGAGACAACCCCGACACCGCCGACAACGTCGTGACCTTCGTCCCCGGCACCTCCTCCCGATTCGCCACGGCCAACGGCGACGTGGACAAGACGGACGAGATGGCCGCGCCCCAGAACGTGTACACCGAAGCGGGGTCCGACTCGTACGCCGAGAACGCCAAGAACGACCTGGCACGGTTCCAGACCGCCCTGCGCACGACCCACGAGGGCAACCCCTCGCACAACACCCTCATGGGCCACAGCTACGGAACCGTCGTCGTCGGCTTCACCATGCGCGAGCACAACCTGCCCGTGGACGACGTGATCCTGGTCGGCAGCCCCGGCGTCGGCGTCAACCACGCCAAGGACCTGAACATCGACCCGTCCCACGTCTACGTCGCCCGGGGCAGCGAAGACACGATGATCAAAAACGTGGCGAGCACCAGCCTGGCCTTCGGACTGGACCCCGTGGACAACGACTTCGGGGCCCAACACCTCCCGGCCGGCAGTACCGATCACTCGCACTACTGGCTGCCGGGCAGCGTCTCCGTCAAGGCGTTCGGCGCCGTGATCGCAGGCAACGGGATCGGTCAGTGAGGCGACACCGGACGATCGCGGCAACGCTGGCCGCCGGAGTGCTGTTGACGATCACAGCGTGCGGCAAGGACTCCGATGCCCCGACCATGACACAGGCCCAGGCGAAGCAGCAGACCGCGGACTACGCGGGGCAGGCCATCACCGACCTGCCCCAACCCGTCACCACGGCCAGCGAGCGGGAGAACGGCACCAACTGCTTCAAGAACGACGCCCCCTCGGAGTACGACGGCCGGGTCGTCGAGATCACCGAGAAGCGGCTCTCCGGCATCCTGGCGGACCGCCAGGCCGAATACGTCGAACACCTCCGGGCCCGAATCGAGTCCATGGGATTCCAGCGGGACGACTCCGGAGCGCTGCGCACCTCCGCCCACTTCACCAACCCGACCAACAAGTTCACCAGCTCCATCGACGGCATCGGCAGTTCGTACGGGACGCTCGTCATCGGCTTCAGCTCCCCCTGTGTGTGGCCCAACGGCACCAAACCCCCGTACTGAGCCACCCCCGCCCGGCCCCTCGCGCCACACCCACGCGAGGGGCCGAACCGAGCAAGCTGCTGCAGTCCGAGCACGGCTCGCCGGTCGCGGGCCCGAACCGACGGCCGCGACCCGCATCCCCGTCGTCCTGGAGAACCCCGACTCGCCCGACCTGATGGTGGTGCGCGGCGGGCGAGCCAGGAGATCGCCTCCCCGGCGTCGTGGACCTCGGCCGGGTCCATGGCCGCCGTGTCGTGGCCAACCTCCGGCGTCGGAAGGTAGACCGGGATGATGACCCAGGACACCTTGCCCTGCCGGTAGCCCTGGCGCAGCACCCTCCCGACGGCCTGGACGATGTCGATGACCGACGACTTCGGGCCCGCGAAGCAGATCTCATCCACCGGAAGCCCTCCATGAACACCGTGCGAGTCATAGCGGCTGACGCCAGTTGCGGTAGGCATGCGGGGCGCGGCGAAGCCGCTGTCGCTGAACGGATTCGGCAGCGTGGCACCTGTGTACGGTCCGGTCCCGCCACCTATCCCGCATCCACGCGGTGGCCGGCGCAGCAGCGGTGGGCGCCGGGTGGCCTCGGCAGTGGCGAGGCCCAGGGCGGCGCGGGCCGGCCGCGCTGTTCTGGTCGAACATCAACCCGCACGGGGGGGTCAGGCGGGCCGGGAGTGGGGGTCGGGAGTCAGGACGGCATGGGGGTGGGCGATGCGGCGGTCTCCCAGGCGAACCCGTCCGCGTCGGTGAAGGCGTCGGCGGTGCCGCCGAGGACGATGCGGTGCGAGCCGGTGCCGTCGACGGGCACGCCGAGGTCCTTGGCCAGGGCACGACGCTTGTACAGTGCCAGCTTGACCTCACCGGCCCGGCCCGGGGCGAACTCGGTGTACTTGCCACCGAAGCTCTTGGCCACGCTCAGGCCCCGGCCGACGTAGAACTGCCGGGTGGCCTTCACGTCCTCGACCCCGATCAGCAGGACGACCTCGTCGATCTCACGGGTGGCGGGACCGGTGTCCTTCTTCGCCGAGGTCGCGATCTTCCAGATCGTCCCGTCCGGGGCCTGGACCACGCCGCTGTAGCCCCACAGCGACTTCGCGGCGGGCTTCAGCACCGTGGCACCGGCGTCCACCGCGGCACCGACGAAGCCGTCGACGGTG